>DASVYZ010000171.1:0-5342 GCA_036391935.1 Burkholderiaceae bacterium
GGTCTGGCCGATCGCGGCCAAATCCGGGGCGCAGCCGGGATAGGTCACCGGCCCCTGCGCGCCGCCGGCGCGGAAGCCCTGGCCGACTGTGGCATAGGCCATCGCCTGTTCGCTCGCTTGATAGGTCAGCGCCAGCTTGGGGCTGGTGCCTTGTTCGCGCGTGGCGGTATCGGAATGGTAGGCGCCGCCGCCGAGCAAGCCGTCATAGAACATCCTGTCGGCCTGCTTCAGCCAGTAGTGGCGCAAGCCCAGCGTCAGCCCGAAGTGCGGCGTCAGGGCATAGTGCGCTTCGCCGTAGAGCGACATGTCGCGCTGCGTGCCGGCGTCGCTTTGCACCCATAGCAGGTCGCTCGGCCACAGGCCGGCGGCAGCCACGCCTTGGCCGGCGATGGCGGGGATGTTCCAATGGCTGCGGTTCAAAGAGTAGTAGAACCCGGCCGTGGCGTCGAAACCGGCGACAGGATCGAGCGCGAAGCGCGTTTCATGCGTGAGTTGGCGGTTGTCGTGGTAGGCGGTCCAGGCGTAGGGTTGCGGCGCCAGTGTTGCGCCGGTCGCGGCGGTGATCGCTTGGGCGGTGCCTTCGGTCGAGTCTTCCGTATCCTGGCTGTGGCGGTCGAAGTAGCCGAGCGAGGAATGCAGGCGCCAGCCTTCGCCCTGGTAGTCCAACCCCAGCGAGGGCAGGGTCCAGGTGTCGCTGGCGGCCGGTTGCACGTTTTCCGTGTGTGGCAGTGTGGCGACGGGCGCGAAGCCGGGCAGCGGGGCATAGGCGGCGGGGAAGCCGTAGTCGTCGCTGCGCTGTGCCAGCAGTTTCAGGCTCAAGCTCAGTTGCGGCATGGCCCGCAGGCGTAGCGCGAGCGAGGCACCCTGGCTGCGTTCGGCGCCCTGGTTGCCAACCGCGATGACCGCCGACGCCGGGTTGCCGGCATCGGCGGGATAGCTGCGCGTCAGATAGCCCGCATCGCTTTCCGCGAACACGGCCAGACGCATGGCCAATTGCTGCGGCGCCAGCACGAGATTCATGACCGCGGACGCTGAAGCGTCCGGTGCGCCGCCGTGCTCAGTGGCGCCGGCAGCCAGGCTGGTTTGCAGCGAATTCCGGTTCAGGTCGGGCGCGTTGCCGATCCATTGCATGTTGCCGCCCAGCGAGCTTTCGCCATACAGCGTGCCCTGTGGGCCGCGCAAGACCTTGATGTCGTGCACGTCGAGGATGCGTGGGTCGATGCTGACCGGCAGCGGCATGTCGTCAAGATAGAAACCCACCGTATTGGCGCCGCTGATGCCGCGTATCGCCACGGTACGCGCATTGGAGATAGCTGAGCCGAGATTGCTCGACGACTCGCCGTTGCCGTAGGCATAGGACAGGTTGGGCACCAAGAGAGCCACGTCGGCAAACGAGCGGACATCGAGACCGTTCAACCAGGTTGAAGGGAGCGAGGTGGCGGAGACCGGCATGGCGTCGGTGGCTTCGGGCACTTTGCGGCCGATAACGATGACGGCATCGTCGGCAGCATCGTTCGCCGATGCCGGTTCGGCAGCCTTGGCCGGGAAAATGCAAAGCGCAAAGGCAAGGGGCAGAAGGCGTGTCGCCGGGAATCGGATGGGCATGGCAGCGGACGTGTCGGATATCGATATCGTCCGCGATGATATCCGGCGCGGCCGGATACGGGAAGCCGGACTGGCGACCAGCCCGGGACAGGAAGGATTAAGGCTGTATCGGTTTCTTCGCCGCCTGCTTGCCCTTGATTTCGGCAATCAGGCGCGCGATCGCCGCGTTGCGCCGTTGCGTCAAGGGATGCTGGGCGGCATAGGCATCGGCTGGGCCGCCAGGCGTGCCGATGCGGGCCCAAAAGCCGGCGTAAGCCTCGAACGGATAGGCGGCGCGGGCCAGCATGTAGAGGGCGCGCTTGTCGGCCGCGAGGTCGAATTCCTCGCCGGGCGGCTTGAGCTGGGGCAGCTTGTCGAGTTCGGGGTGCACGCGCACCAGGTCGTCGATGCTGTCGGACATGGCATTGGCGCTGTGCAGCTTGGCCGGATGGTTCAAGGCATTGCGCGCCATTTCTCCGGCGATGACCATGGCCAGCTCGTCGTCCGAAGACAGTGCCTTGAGCATGCCGCGCGTCAGCAGCACGCGATGGCCGTCGGCATAGGCGTTGACGGCATCGGTATTGCCTACTTCCATGCTGAAGGCGCAGGCGTGCGTCAGCGGCACTTGCAATTGCATGTCTTGCCCGTTGCGGTTGATGGTCATGCCGATCGAGGTCTTTTCCGACAGCAGCGAGACGAGCACGCCATGCGCCTGCATTTCCGCGCTCGGGCCTTGCGGCAATTGTACTTCGCCGACCGCGACCAGCTTGTCGCCGTTCTTCAAGCCGACCGAGGCGGCACCGCTGCCCGGCGTCACGCTCATGATCTGCAACTGGTCGCCCAGGCCGAGCACCGTGGCTGCACTGTCGACGAATTCGCTGGTGTAGGAATATTTGTTCTTGGCCGTGAAGCCGAGCAGGTAGGCGCGACGCTGGCACAGGTTGAGGTTGTTCAACAGCAGCGGCGCGGCGACACGGTATAGTCTGGCTTGCATCGCGACCAGGTCTTTGAAGGCCGCATTGCGCGCGGCGATTTCGGCGGAATGGTCGGGCACGGGGGCCGGAGCCGGGGGCTTGGGTTGCACGGCCACCGGCGGCGCGGGCGGCGGCGTCTGGCAGGCGCACAGGACGGCGAGCAGGAAGAATGCGGCAAACTTTGGCAGTCGGGTCAAAGTCGATTGGGTCATGGCAATGAAGGAATCGTCCCCGTGATTGGGTTTATTGTTTTCCGGTGCTGCCGAATCCGGCGGCGCCGCGCGTGCTGGCATCGAAGTCTTCCACGATATTGAATCCGACCTGCAGCACCGGCACGATCACCAGTTGCGCCAGCCGGTCCATGGGCTGCAGGGTGAATGCCTCATTCCCGCGATTCCATGTGGAAACCATCAATTGGCCTTGGTAATCAGAGTCGATCAAGCCTACCAAGTTCCCCAGCACGATGCCGTGCTTGTGTCCCAGGCCTGAACGCGGCAGGATCATGGCGGCGTAGCCTGGGTCGGCGATGTGGATTGCCAGGCCGGTGGGGATCAGGTGGGTGCTGCCCGGTTCGAGCGTCAACGGGGCGTCGAGGCAGGCGCGCAAGTCCAGTCCGGCGCTGCCCGTGGTGGCATAGGCGGGCAGGAAGTCTTTCATGCGCGGGTCGAGGATTTTGAGGTCGATATGTTTCATTGTTTGTTTCAGGTGTTTAGTCGATCGAGCCGCAGGCGCCGAATTCGAAGCCATCGGTTTCCACGCAGCTTCCCGTGCCCTCGAATATCGCGATGTCGGTGCTGCTGCAAGGAAGGTCGCAATCGTCGCAATCGCCGCAGTCCCACTTGTTTTCCCGCGCGCGACGCTTGCGCCTTTTGCGCTCTTCCCCGGTTTCCTGGTTCAAGGTTGTGGCGGCGGCGTGGCAGGCATCGAATTGTAAAGGCATTTGGCGCCAGAAGGCCCAAAAGCCCTGTTGTTCCATGATGGCGAGGCCGATCGAGGAGCAGATGCCGGCCCCGTGCAGCACGCCATATGCGCAGCGGTAACCCTTGCGCGGGGAAAGATGACGCTGGTAGACGCGGATCAGCGCGGCGCCGGCGTGCCCGAGCATCAGGCCAGGCGCCGCACGATCTCGGCCACCAGTTGGCGCGCCAGCCTTTGCTTGTCGGCCTTGGGCAGGTGGGTGTGGCCCTGGTCGTCGAACAGCATCAGCTCGTTCTCGTCCTTGCCGAAGGTGTTGTGGCCGATGTTGCCGACCAAAAGCGGGATGCCTTTTTTCTTGCGCTTTTCTTCGCCGTAGCGCATCAATTGTTCCGACTCGGCGGCGAAGCCCACGCAATAGGGGCGGTTCGGCATCGCGGCGACTTCGGCCAGGATATCGGGGTTCAATTCGAATTCGAGCTGAGGGAAGCCGCCGCCCTCGTCCTTCTTCATCTTTTGCTCGCTGATCCTGGCCACGCGCCAATCGGCCACGGCGGCCACGGCAATGAACAGGTCCTTGCCCGCGACGTGCGACATGACTACGCCATGCATCTGCTCGGCGGTCTGCACGCTGATGCGGTGCACGCCTTGGGGCGTGGCCAGCGCGGTCGGGCCGGAGACCAGCGTCACGTCGGCGCCGGCTTCGCGCGCCGCGCGCGCGATGGCATAGCCCATCTTGCCCGAAGACAGGTTGGTGATGCCGCGTACCGGGTCGATTGGCTCGAAGGTGGGGCCGGCTGTGATCAGTACGTGTTTGCCCACCATGATCTTGGGCTGGAAGGCGGCCACGATGTCTTCCAGCAGTTGTGCCGCTTCGAGCATGCGGCCCATGCCGGTTTCGCCGCAAGCCTGCTCGCCCGCGTCGGGTCCGAGCACGGCAATGCCGTCTTCCTTCAATTGCTTCACGTTGCGTTGGGTCGCGGGGTTTTGCCACATTTCGACGTTCATGGCCGGCGCCACCATCAGGGGCAGCAGGGTGGGGCGCGCCAGGCAGAGCGTGGAGAGCAGGTCGTCCGCTGCGCCATGCGCGAGCTTGGACATGAAATCGGCCGTGCAGGGGGCGACGACGATGGCATCGACATCGCGCGTCAGGTCGATGTGCGGCATGTTGTTGGGGATGCGCGCGTCCCATTGATCGGTATAGACGGTGCGGCCGCTCAGCGCCTGCATCGTCATCGCGGTGATGAATTGCGTGGCTCCGGCCGTCATGACGACTTGCACCGAGGCACCGGCCTTGACCAGCCCGCGCGCGAGCTCGGCCGCCTTGTAGCAGGCGATGCCGCCGGTCAGGCCAAGTACGATACGTTTGCCTGCGAGTTCCATGCTTGCTCCGCTGTCACTTTCATCGCATTAGTTTAACAGCTGTTACGCGGAACGCTTATTTATTGACCCGGCGGAATTCGTCGAGGATGAACAGGATCACGCCTAGCGTCAGGGCACTGTCGGCCAGATTGAACGCGGGGAAGCTGTGGGTTTCCCAGTGAAACAGCAGGAAGTCGACTACGCGGCCCGAGAGTACGCGGTCGATCAGGTTGCCGACCGCACCGCCCAGGATCAGGGCGAGCGACCAGCAGAACAGGGTCTTGCCGGCGTTGCGCTTCAACTGGGTCAGCACGAAGACCACGGCGAGGACGGCAAGCAGGATGAAGGCGTAACGCTGCCAGCCCGATTCGTTGGCCAGGAAGCTGAAGGCGGCGCCGCGGTTGTAGGCCAGCGTCAGGTCGAAGAAGGACGCGATGCGATGGATTTCGCCTTCGCGGAAGCTGCGCGTGATGGTGACCTTGCTGATCTGGTCGAGCAGGACGACGA
>DASVYZ010000172.1:0-3934 GCA_036391935.1 Burkholderiaceae bacterium
TGTAAACCCTCAGGGACAGCCGGCATTGTCGCTATTTGGGCCGCAGTTCGTTCCTGAGCCGGTGCCTGTCCCCGTTCCGGTACCTGTTCCCGTTCCGGTGTTTGATCCCGTGCCCGTTGCGCTGGATTGGCCGCAAACCGACGCAGGATAGCAAGTTCCTCCATAGCCGCCGCCGCAAGACGACAGCAAGATAGCCAGGAATATGAAAGCGCCAATCTTTTTCATGAAGGAATGATGGCTTTCCGTTCTGCAAATGTCAAATACTTTGTTGCGCTCGCGGTTGCCTCAATGTAACGATTTATTGAAGCGATGCCTTACCTGTTTCTCAAGACATATATTCCTGCCTACCCAGCGGTTCGGAACGCAGCCCGGCAATCCGTTCCGGCTCGATGCTGATTTTCGCCTTGATCGAGTTGGCGATGTAGCAGTTCTCATGCGCCGTGCGATGCAATGCGTCGAATTCGCTCGGCGTGGGCAGGCGCGCACCGGAAAACGCGATGGCCGGCCGCAAGACGATTCGCGTGATGGCGGGCTTGCCCGGTGCGATTTCCTCCATCTGGTCCATTGCATGGTCGCGACAGGTATCGACCACGAAACCTGCCTTGGTAGCGAGGTAGAGGAAGACGAGCATATGGCAGCTCGATAGCGATGCGACCAGCGCCTCTTCAGGGTCCATATAACCCGGCACCGACATCGGCGGCGGCACGTTTTGCGGCGAGGACGAACCCATGACGCGCAAGCCGCCGTCGAACAGGGTTTCGTGCGCGCGGCTATAGCGGTTGTCGTGAAATTCGGCGCTATGACGGTGCATAGAGACTCCTTATGATCTGTTTGACGTGCACGTCAAACAGACCATAAGGAGGCCCTTACTCAAGTGTCGCTACGACGGGCGTATGGTCCGAAGGTTGCTCCCATTTGCGCGGCACCTTGTCGATCACGCAGGACTTGCAGCGTGCCACCAGCGGGGCAGAGAGCAGGATATGGTCGATGCGCAAGCCCTTGTTGCGGCGGAAGGCCATCTGGCGATAGTCCCACCAGCTATAGAGCTTCTCGGGCTGCTCGAACAAGCGGAACGAGTCCTTCAAACCGAGGTCGCAGAAAGCCTTGAAGGCGGCGCGTTCCGGTTCCGACACCAGCACTTGCCCCACCCAGTTTTCCGGATCGGCCACGTCGCGGTCTTCCGGCGCGATATTGTAATCACCCAGGAGCGCCAGATTGGCGTGGGCCTTGCATTCGCCTTCGAGCCAGTCGCGCAGGGCGGCCAGCCATTTGAGCTTGTACGGGTATTTATCGGAATCGAGCGATTGGCCGTTCGGCATGTAGGCGCACACCACGCGTACGCCATCTATCGTCGCCGTGATCAGGCGCTGCTGCTCGTCGGGGAACAGCGGGTTGTTCTTCACCACGTCCGTCATCGCGTGCTTCGACAGGATAGCCACGCCGTTGTAGGTCTTTTGCCCGGTGAAGACGACCCGGTAGCCGGCGGCTTCGATTTCAGCCACCGGGAACTTGTCGTCGGTCAGCTTGGATTCCTGCAGGCAGAGCGCATCGACCGGGTTTTCGGCCAGCCATTGCAGCACGTGGGGCAGGCGGACCTTGAGGGAATTGACGTTCCAGGTGGCCAGTTTCATGGGCGACTTTCGCGGTGTCGGTAAAAGGGCACCAGTATAGCAGCGGCGCTTATCCAATAAAAAAGCGCAGCCCGGAGGCCGCGCTTTTCCCTCCGGGGAGGTAAGGCTTACTTCGCTTCGGCGCGCTCGACCAGGAAGGCCGTCAGCAGCGGCACGGGGCGCCCCGTCGCGCCCTTGGCCGCGCCGCTCTTCCATGCCGTGCCGGCGATGTCCAGGTGGGCCCATGTGTACTTCCTGGTGTAGCGCTCGAGGAAGCAGGCTGCCGTCACGCTGCCGCCGGCAGGGCCGCCGATGTTGGCCATGTCGGCGAAGTTGGATTTCAACTGTTCCTGGTAGGCCTCTTCGATGGGCATGCGCCAGGCGGTGTCGCCCGTCTTCCTTCCGGCGGCCAGCAGGGCGTCGGCCAGCTTGTCGTGTTCTTCGTCGTGGCGCGTGAACAGGCCCGAGTTGTGATGGCCCAGGGCCGTGACGCAGGCGCCGGTCAGCGTGGCGATGTCGACCACGGCGGCAGGCTTGAAGCGCTCGACGTAGGTCAGCGCGTCGCACAGGATCAGGCGACCTTCGGCGTCCGTGTTCAAGACTTCGATGGTCTGGCCCGACATCGAGGTGACGATGTCGCCGGGCTTGGTCGCGCGGCCGTTGGGCATGTTTTCGCACGAGGCGATCACGGCGATCACGTTCAACTTCAGATTCATCTCGGCCACGGCGCGCATCGTGCCCAGCACCGAAGCGGCGCCGCACATGTCGTACTTCATTTCGTCCATGCCGGCGCCGGGCTTCAGGGAAATGCCGCCCGAGTCGAAGGTGATGCCCTTGCCGACCAGGACCGTGGGCGCATCCTTGGGCTTGCCGCCCATGTGCTTCAAGACGATGAACTTGGGCGGCTCGTCGCTGCCGTTGGCGACCGAGAGGAAGCTGCCCATCTTGAGCGCCTGGATTTGCTTGCGATCCAGCACTTCGACGGCGAGGCCGAATTCCTTGGCCATCTTTTTGGCCGTGTTGGCCAGATGGGTTGGGGTGCAATAGTTGCCCGGGAGGTTGCCCAGGTCCTTCGTCAAGTCGATGCCGTTGGCCAGTGCCAGTCCTTGTGCCACGGCGCTGCGCGCACGGGAGGCATCGGCGGCGCCCACTGCGAAGGCGATCTTCTTGGCGCCTGCCGGCACGGGTTCCTTCTTGCTCTTCAGGCTGTCGAATCGGTAGGCCTGCTCGCGCATCGTCACCACCGCGGTGTGCACGGCCCAGGCGGCATCGCGGCCTTTGATCTCGTCGAAGGGCAGGGCGATCACGGCATCGGCCGCGCCACGCACGGCCAGCGCATCGGCGGCCGATTTGATGGCGGACTTGTAATCTTTTTCGCTCAGATCGTCCTTGCCCAAGCCGACCAGGAGCACGCGCTCGGCGGCAACACCCGCGACCTTGCGCAACAACAGTTTCGAGCCGGTCTTGCCGCTCATGTCTCCGGATTTGACGGCAGCGGTGATTTCGCCCTTGCCATCCAACGCTTTCGCGGCAGCCGAAAGCGCCTTGCTTTCATGGATGCCGACGACGATACACCCCGTCTTGATAGAGGCGAGGGTATTCTTTGCGTCTAATGTTTTTATGTTAAAGTCCATCAGTTCCTCCATTGTCTAACCTAGCATTATATAGTCTCTTATGATCTTTCAGCGTGCGCTCCGCCGCGAACTGGTCAGCACTGCCGGCGCCGTTTTCACCGTCCTGTTTTCCATCACCATCACCATGACCCTGATCAGAATCCTGGGTCAGGCGGCCGGCGGCAAGATTGCCTCCACCGACGTGATCGCGATGATCGGCTTTGCCGTGCTTGGCCGCATGGCGATCTTGCTGCTGGTTACGGCTTTCGTCGCCGTGCTCAGCGTGCTGTCGCGCAGCTACCAGGATTCCGAAATGGTGGTGTGGTTTTCTTCCGGCCTGTCGCTCTTGCGCTGGATCCGTCCGGTCATGGCCTTCGGCATGCCCGTGGTGCTCTTGACCGGCTTGCTGTCGTTTTACGTCTCTCCCTGGGCGGCGAGGCAAAATGCCGAATTCAAGCAGCGCTTCGAGAAAAACGAAGACGTGGCCAATATCCAGCCGGGCAAGTTCCATGAATCGGCATCGGTCGACCGCGTCTACTTCTTCGAAGGCAATCCGACCGACCCGAGCAAAGTCAAGAACGTCTTCGTCAACATCAACAACAACGGCAAGACCGGTGTAATCGTTTCGCACGAAGGCCGGCTGGAAACCGACGCCAAGGGCGACAAATACCTCGTGCTCTCGAACGGCAGGCGCTACGACGGCACGCCGGG
>DASVYZ010000173.1:0-3626 GCA_036391935.1 Burkholderiaceae bacterium
TTGATGGCCGCGCAAGCGGCGTTGACGGCCGCTTTCCTGCCCGCCACCATGCTCTCCGGCTACGTGTTCGAAATCAGCAGCATGCCCAAGGCGATCCAGGCGGTCACCTATTTCATTCCGGCGCGCTACTTCGTCAATGCCTTGCAGACCCTGTTCCAGGCCGGCGACATCTGGCCCGTGCTGGCGGTCAATGCCGGTTTCCTGCTCGTATCCTCGATCTTCTGGCTCGGGCTGACCACGATGAAATTCGGGCGCCGGCTCGACGATTGAGAAACCCCGCCATGATCCACGCCCTCGTCACCCTGATCCGCAAGGAATTGCAGGCCCTGCTCTCCAGCCCCATGGGCCGGCGCATGCTGTTCATGCCGGTGGTGCTGCAACTGGTGCTGTTCCCGCTCGCCGCCACGCTCGAAGTGAAGAACAGCACGCTGGCCGTCTTCAACCAGGATGGCGGCACGGCATCGACCGAACTGGTGCAGCGCCTGGCCGCCGCCAAGGCTTTCCCCACGATCATCGATCTCTACAGCGAAAAGGAAGTGCGCGAGACGATCGACCGACAGCGCGCCTTGCTGGTCGTGTGGATTCCGAACGACTTTTCGCGCAAGCTCGAACGCGGCCAGCCCGGCGTGGTGCAAGCCTTGATCGACGGACGCCGTTCCAACAGCGCCCAGATCGCCTACGGCTATGCCGCGCAGGTCGTGACCGGCTATGCCGCCGAACGGCTCGGCCGGCCGCTGCCGGCCAGCCTGGTGGTGCAAAACCTGTATAACCCGAACCTCGAATACCAGTGGTTCGTGCTGCCCAGCCTGGTGGCCATCATCACCACGGTCGGCTGCCTCATCATCACGGCGCTCTCGGTGGCGCGCGAGCGCGAGGAAGGCACCTTCGACCAGTTGCTGGTGTCGCCGCTGACGCCGGCCTATATCATGGCGGGCAAGGCCATCCCCGGCATCCTGGTCGCGATGGTGCAGGGAACCATCATCATCATCTCCGCCGTGTTCCTGTACCGCGTGCCCTTCGGCGGCAGCGCGCTCGTGCTTTACGGGGCGATGGTGTGCTACGGCTTCGCCCTGGCCGGCTGCGGATTGTTGATTTCGGCATTCTGCAACAGCCAGCAGCAAGCCTTCCTCGGCACCTTCGGCTTCATGAGCCCGGCCGTGATCCTCTCCGGCTATATGGCGCCGGTGGAAAACATGCCGCTGCCGTTGCGCTGGATCAGCGCGGTCGATCCCCTGACCCACTTCATCATCGTGGTCAAAGGCATCTTCCTCAAAGGCTATGGCTTGTCCCAAGCCTGGCCCCACATCTGGCCGCTGATGGCCATCGGCCTTGTCAACATGGGCATTGCCTACGTGCTATTCCGTAACCGGAGCGGACAATGACACTTCGAATCGACATCGTCCTGGCGCTCGCCCTCGCCGGCTCCCTGGCCGGCTGCGCCGTGGGGCCGAACTACCGGCGCATCACGCCGGAACAGGCCGCGCCCGGGCAATTCAACGCCGCGCCCGCGCATGCCGACGTGGCCCACATCACGGAGCGCGATGCCTGGTGGTACGGCTTCCAGGACGCCGGCTTGAATGCGCTGGTGCAGGCGGCATTGCAGCACAGCCCGGATATCGCCACGGCGGAAGCCAACATCGCCCAGGCGCGCGCCGGTGCAACGCGAGCCGCCGGCGCCCGGGCGCTGCAGCTCAGCGGCACCGGGCGTGTGGGACGCGACCAAATCAGCAAGGAAGGCGAGAATTTCGCCAATATCCCTTTTCCCAATCCGCAGACCGGCTTCACCGACTACCGCGGCGGCCTCGACGCGTCGTGGGAAATCGACCTGTTCGGCCACACCGCGCGCGCCGTCGAATCGGCCTGGGCCAGGGTGGGCGGCATGGAGGCGCAGCGCGAAGCCGTGGCCTTGAGCATCAGTGCCGAAACGGCGCGCAATGTGCTGGACTACCGCCATCTGCAACTGCGCATCGCCAATGCGCGCGCCGTCGCGGCGGACGAGCGCGAATTATCCGGCCTGGTTCGGCTGCAGCGCGCGGCCGGCATGGCCAGCGACATCGAGGTAACGCAAGCCGAGATCGCCGTGCAAAACGCCGACGCCGCCTTGCCGCCGCTGGAAGCCGCCGCGCAATCGTCCATCGCCGCGCTCATTCCCTTGACCGGCATGCCGCGCGAAGCAATTGCCGCGCAACTGGGCAATGCTTCGGCCGAGCCGGTGCTGCCCGAGGCAAGGCGCTTCGCCGTCAGCTCGCGCGTGCTGGAGCGCCGGCCCGACATCCGTGCCGCCGAACGCCAATTGGCGTCGGCCACCGCCGACGTCGGCGCGGCCATGGCCGATCAATATCCGCGCTTCACGCTGGTGGGCGACGCCGGCTGGGAAAGCATCCACCCCGGCCAATTCGGCCGGCAGGCCAGCCGCTACTGGAACATCGGCCCGCAACTCTATGTGCCCATCCTCAATGGCGGACAGGTGCGGGCCGAGATAGCGCAAAGCCGGGCCGCGCAAGACGCGGCCTTGTCCGGCTACCGCAAGGCCGTGCTTGCCGCCCTGGCCGATACCGAATCGGCCATGCTGCGCTGCCAGGGCGACCATGGCAGGCTGGCCAGGCTCGACGCCGCCTATTCCCTGCAATCGGGCCAGATCGATTTGACGCAAAAGCGCGTGGACGCCGGTGAAGCGCCGCGCATCGACCTGCTCAATACGCGCATCCAGCGCGAGGGCTTGGCGGACCAGCAATTGGCGACGCGCCAGGCCTTGGCGGAAGACCTGGTATTGCTCTACAAAGCGCTCGGCGGGAACGCGGAGGAATAGGACTTTCCGGCCATTTCGGACCATTTCGGACCATTTCGAACCATTTCCGGCTTCATTGCAAGGCGGATCGATCCGTCCGGGTGACATTCAACCGGCCCGCAAATGGCATTGAGGCTTGCCGGAAGGGGCATGCAGCATGTCCCGCGTCGCGTCGAGACTGCGCAAGCCATCGCAAATTTCCGAGGCGATGTCTTCCTGCAGGGAGATATCCAGTGTCCCGGTTCGGTCGAATTGGACGTACCAATCGGCGCGGTCCTCGCAGCGGTCGATCAGGCGCGCAGCGATGCGCACGCGCCCCGTTTCGATGCGCAGGCTGCCCTCCAGCTGGAATCGCGACGCCGGGCCTGCCGCACGATGCGCGTTTTCGCCGGCCCCCGAAAGCGCGCCCTGGCCGGCCAAGGCGCGGCCGAACAAGGACAGCAGGCGAAAACGCAGTTCTTCGTTGAAGCCTTGCGAAAACGAAGCGCAGTGCTCGCCTTGTCCAACCTGGCCAATCCCCGCGAAAGGAACCAGCAGCAAGGCGCTGTCCGCCGCGCGGCGCCTCATGGCCGGTTCCTGGCGGCGGAATTGCGGCACATAGGTGCCCAACGGGATCGATATCACCAGCGACGCATCCTGCCCCGGCCCCGCGTAATACACGTTCAGGCGCTCGCGCAGGCGGCCGACCTGAACCCGCACCAAGGAATCCTCGCCGGTGCAGTAGGTGCTTTCGTCGCGCCCGAAAACCTCGACGCCGATGGTAAATTCGTTGATGTCGCGCCCGGCGCAGTACAGCGTCTTCTCCACCAGGGTGCGCAACAGGCGGCGCATGCGCGGC
>DASVYZ010000174.1:0-5575 GCA_036391935.1 Burkholderiaceae bacterium
AAGTTTTGCCATGTCCGCCGTATCGTCGTGCACCACGATGCCGCCATGACCCAGCACGGCCCATAGCGCGGCAAAGGCTTCGTAGTCGAGCGGCGTATCCCATTGCGATTCGGGCAGATAGGCGCCAAGCGGTCCGCCGACTTGCACGGCCTTGATGGGGCGGCCCGAAGCCGTGCCGCCGCCAAAGTCGTACAGAATTTCGCGCAAGGTCGCGCCAAACGCCAGTTCGATCAAACCGCCATGCTTGATGTTGCCGGCCAATTGCACGGGCAAGGTGCCGCGCGAACGGCCCATGCCGAAATCCTTGTAAAAGGCTGCGCCGCGCGCCAGGATGATCGGTACGCTGGCAAACGACAGGACGTTGTTGATCACGGTCGGCTTGCCGAACAAGCCTTCGAGGGCCGGCAGCGGCGGCTTGGCGCGTACGATGCCGCGCTTGCCTTCGAGGCTTTCGAGCAACGCCGTTTCTTCGCCGCAGATATAGGCTCCGGCGCCCTTGGCCACTTCGAGCTCGAAGCGCTTGCCGGAGCCGAGCACGTTGTCGCCCAGATAACCCTTGCTGCGCGCAACAGCAATCGCCTCGTTCAGCGCGGCAATCGAATGCGGGTATTCGCTGCGCACGTAGATAGTGCCCTTAGTCGCACCAACGGCGAGGCCGGCTATCGTCATGCCCTCGATCAGTACGAAGGGGTCGCCTTCCATCACCATGCGGTCGGCGAACGTCCCAGAATCGCCCTCATCGGCATTGCAGACGATGTATTTCTGTTCCGCCTGCGCCTTCAGCACCGTCTTCCACTTGATGCCGGTCGGGAAAGCCGCGCCGCCGCGGCCGCGCAAGCCCGAATCCGTCACGGCATCGACGATGGCGGCACTATCCATGGCCAGCGCCTTGCGCAAACCGGCATAGCCTTCGTGCTTTTCATAGTCCGGCAGCGATACCGGATCGGTGATACCGGCGCGCGCGAAGGTCAGGCGCGTCTGTTTTTTCAGATAGGGAATCTCGTCGACCGGACCGGTCGATTTGGCGTGCTTGCTCGGGCCAAGGTGGAAACCGGCGTCGAACAACGCCGGCACGTCTTCCACTTCGATTTCGCCGTAACCGATACGGCCGGACGCCGTTTCGACTTCGACCAGCGGCTCCAACCAAAGCAAGCCGCGCGTACCGTTGCGTACAAGTTCAAGCTCGATGCCGCGCCGTCCGGCTTCGGCGGCAATTGCGGCAGCGACTTCGTCCGCGCCGAGTGCCAGCGCCGTCGAATCGCGGGGCACGAAAATACGCACGCTCATGCCGCATCTCCCAATTGCGCAATCAGCTTGTCGAAGCGCGTAACGCTGACTTTGGCATACACCTTCTCGTCGATCATGATGGCCGGCGAAGTCGCACATTGGCCCAGGCAGAACACCGGTTCGAGCGAGAACTTGCCATCCTCGCTCTTGCCGTGCAGCTTGCAGCCCAGCGCCTGTTGCGCATGCTGCAGCAGGCGCTCGGCGCCCATACTCTGGCATGCCTCGGCGCGGCACACCTGCACCTGATGCTGTCCCGGAGGCTGGGTACGGAAATGATGGTAGAACGTGACCACGCCATGCACTTCGGCACGGGAAAGATTGAAAGCTCCGGCGATATCGGCAATAGCGCTACGCGGAATATAACCGATCGCGTCCTGTATCCTGTGCAGCACAGGCAACAGCTCGCCCGGCCCCGTCGCGTCCTGCTTCAAGATAGCCTTGATCCTGGCCGCGACTTCACTCGATTCGCCTTCGGAAGCCATATCGTGTCCCATAATGTTCCGTGTAAAACCATGTTGGTCTCATTATAGGGCAGATTGTTAATCAGCTCGCAGGCAACATTTGGCACAGGGAAACTTATCTCACTTTGATGAGATATGATGAGATATCAAGACTTGAACCAGCCTCGCAGGCGGGCGATACGCTCCGCCGGATCCATCCATTGCGGTTGGGACAAGGCATGCGCGCCGTACACCAGCGCCTGCATGATCTCGCCGTAGGGCACATCCTTCAGTTTGCCATTGCGCGCATGCTCCTTGCCGACTCGCGTTGAGCTTTGCAAGTCTATGCTGCCATCTGGCGCCATGCGCTCGATTTCCGGCTGCACCGCGCGACGCACCATGTCGCGTAACCGCACGCGCAGGCCGGGGTTGGCGCAAACCGGCAGATAGCGCAGAGCCATCAGCACGCCAACCATCTGATAGCCGACGTCGTAGCCATTCTTTTCCGGGTTGGTGCCGTCAGCGCGCTGCAAGCCCAGGCCCTCCCCCGCCCAGCGCTCGGCGCGCCGGGTAAAGCGCGACTCGCCCGTCACCGCGCCAGCCTGTCCGAAAGCCGCCGCCAGGATATAGCGCCGGTGTGTATAGGGTCGGTTGCCGGGTATGCCCTTCTCTTCCGCGTTGCCGCTCATGAGCCAGTGCGCAGCGTGCGCCAGACCCTCGCTGCGCTCGCGCGTGATACCGCCGGGGTCGATCAGGCAGGCGCGCGCCAAGGCTTCGACGAAGAACGAGGTCGAGTGAAACGGATCCTTGCTGGCGAAGCTGCCGTCGCTTTGCTGCCGTGCCAAGCCCCAATCGAGTTCACGCCAGCCCAATTCCATCCACTCGGGCTTCGATTGCGCGTAGCCCCGCACTATCCATTCCGCACCCTGACGCTGCTCTTCGATCCACCGGTAACCGGAACGGTTTGCGCCGGCCGCGCCATCGGCCCCATAGTCATGGCTGACGGCGAGCCGATAGAGAGAACGGACCAGTAAAGGGTCGGCGATCATGCCGCGCAAGGGCGGCGCCGGAACGTCTTCGGCATCGGCTTGCGCCGGAAAAGCCTGAGAAGGAGTCAAGGCGGCACAGGCCGCCAGCATGACGCGGCGGCGCAACATATCAGGCATGGCGTTCCCCGACGCCGGATTGTCAAACATCCGGGCAAGCATGGTGAATTGATTCTCCTCTAACGACGGCTGGTATCGGCGAGTTGACCCCGCTACGGCTTTTTTGCGACAGATTCGGCAAATTCATCTGGCGCAGGCCGACATCCCGTGGTTAATATGAAGACGAATACAAGACCAACAGTCATAAATGGTCCTAAATAGGGGAGACATCATCATGGCAGGTATTTTTCAATCGATGACCATCGCCAAGCGCCTCGGCATCCTGATCGCATCCGCAGTGCTCGGCGTGATCGTCCTCACCACCATCTTTCTGTTCTCCGAACGCCAGCTGATCACAGACGAGCGCGAGAGCAACGTCAGGCAAGCCGTCGAAACGGCCTCCGGGGTACTCGACTACTACAACGGCCTGGCCACTTCGGGCGCCATGCCCTTGGCCGAGGCGCAGCAAAAAGCGCTCGATACGATCAAGGGCATGCGCTATTCGGGCAGCGAGTACTTCTGGGTCAACGATTTCAAGCCGGTGATGCTGATGCACCCGATCAAGCCCGAATTGAACGGCACCATGCTGACCCAGAACAAGGATGCCGACGGCAAGCTGTTGTTCGTCGAGATGACCGAGCTGGCCAAGAACAAGGGGGCGGGCTACTTCCCCTACCTCTGGCCCAAGCCCGGCAGCGACAAGCCGGTGCAAAAGGTGGCCTATGTCAAGGGTTTCCCGGCCTGGGGCTGGCTGGTGGGCTCCGGCGTCTATATCGATACGATCGATGCCACGATCTGGAACCGCGTGCTCAATTTTTCCGCCAGCGCGCTGGCGCTTGGCGCCGTGCTGTTCATTATCGGCTTGACGATTGCGCGCAGCATGCTGCGTCAGCTCGGCGAGGAGCCGGACTACGCCGCCGACGTCACGCGCGCGATTGCCGCAGGCGATTTGACCGGCGAAATCAACGTCAAGCATGGCGACCAGTCAAGCCTGCTTTATTCGATCAAGAACATGCGCGACGCGATTGCCAATATCGTCGGCCAGGTCAGGATCGGCACCGACGCCATCACCGGCGCCTCGTCGGAAATCGCGCAGGGCAATATGGATTTGTCGGCCCGCACGGAGTCGCAAGCCAGTTCGCTCGAGCAAACCGCCGCCTCAATGGAAACGCTGACCGATACGGTGCGGCAAAATGCCGACAATGCGCGCCAGGCCAACCAATTGGCCCTGTCGGCCTCGGACGTGGCGGTCAAGGGCGGCGCCGTCGTCACGCAAGTGGTCGAAACCATGGGCTCGATCAACGATTCGTCGAAGAAGATCGTCGACATCATCGGCGTGATCGACGGCATCGCCTTCCAGACCAATATCCTGGCCCTGAATGCCGCCGTGGAAGCGGCACGCGCGGGCGAACAGGGACGCGGCTTCGCCGTGGTGGCGACCGAAGTGCGCAACCTGGCACAACGCTCGGCCGCCGCGGCCAAGGAGATCAAGGCCTTGATCGGCGATTCCGTGGAAAAGGTCGAAGCCGGCAGCAAGCTGGTGGACCAGGCTGGCGCGACGATGAGCGAAGTCGTCGAAAGCATTCGCCGCGTGACCGACATCATGGCGGAAATCACCGCTGCCAGCGCCGAACAGACCAGCGGCATCGAGCAGGTGAACCAGGCTATCGGCGCGATGGATGAGGTGACCCAACAAAACGCGGCCCTGGTGGAACAGGCCGCCGCAGCGGCCGGCGCCATGCAGGATCAAGCTGCCAGCCTGGCTCAAGTGGTCAGCGTATTCAAGCTCGCCGGAACGCACTCGGCAGCGCCCGCACCCCGTGTCATGGCGATGCCGAAAACAGCACCGCGCGCGGGCGTGCCTGCGCCGACAAAACCGTCCCGAGGCTTGAGCGTGGCTGCACCGCAACGGACCGGCAAGGTTCCGACCGCGGCAAGCGGCGACGACTGGGAGGAATTCTGAGCCCCAGCGATGGAACGCAAACGGAGGAATAAGCGTTTTAGGCATGAGCAAACGCGTTTTTTGAATAAGCGCTACACTACTGCGCCGACTGCACCCTATGTAGTCAGATCGCAGTCCGAGTTCGCGTTCAGATATTCCTCCCACTTCATTCCGGAGCATGCAACATGGCACTTTCGATGTATCAAATCACCATCCCTGTCTTCACGCGCGCGTTGAATAACCTGTCCGCCATCCTGAACAAGGGGGCCGCCCATGCCGAAGCCAGGAAAATCGATCCTTCGGTTTTCATCAATTCGCGTCTCGCACCCGACATGTTCGCACTGGCGCGCCAGGTACAGATCGCGACAGATGTAGTCAAAGGTTGTGCTGCCCGCCTGGCCCAAGTCGACGTCCCCAGCTTCGCCGACACAGAAGCAAGCTTCCCCGAACTGCAGGAGCGCATCGCCAAGACGCTGGCCTTCCTGAACAGCATTACCGAAGCCCAGTTGGAAGGCAGCGAAAGCAAGACCGTCTCGTTGAAGATACGCGGCAACGACGTCGAAATGAAGGGTTTGCCCTACCTGAACGGCTTCGTTCTGCCCAACCTGTTTTTCCACGTCACGACGGCTTATGCCATCCTGCGCCACAACGGTGTAGAGCTGGGCAAGTCCGATTACCTCGGCAGCAACTGAGTTTTTGCTCCCCTGAACGACAAGGCCGGCAATGCCGGCCTTGTTCGCTTGTGCCTGGAGAAAGCTTAC
>DASVYZ010000175.1:0-4546 GCA_036391935.1 Burkholderiaceae bacterium
GCTGGCGGCGCGTTCGATTCCCGAGAAGTTCCTGCGCGCCATTCTGGCGCTGACGCTCACCAGCGTCGCCTATAAACTCATTTTCTGATTTCTTTTTGAGAGACCAGCATGTACCGTTACGATCAATACGATCATCTCATCGTCAAGGAACGCGTCGCGCAATATGCCGACCAGGTGCGCCGCCGCCTGATCGATGAATTGACCGAAGACGAATTCCGCCCGCTGCGCCTGCAAAACGGCCTCTACATGCAGCGCCATGCCTATATGCTGCGCGTGGCCGTGCCTTACGGCCTGCTGTCGTCGAAGCAGGTGCGCAACTTCGCGCACATCGCGCGCAAGTATGACCGCGGCTACGGCCACTTCACCACGCGCCAGAATATCCAATATAACTGGATCAAGCTGGAAGACACGCCGCAGATCCTGGCCGACCTGGCCGCCGTGGAAATGCATGCGATCCAGACTTCGGGCAATTGCGTGCGCAACATCACGTCCGACGAATTCGCCGGCGTGGCGGCCGACGAGATTGTCGATCCGCGCCCGTATTGCGAAATCCTGCGCCAGTGGAGCACGTTCCACCCCGAGTTCGCCTTCCTGCCGCGCAAGTTCAAGATCGCCATCAATGGGGCGCGCGAAGACCGCGCCGCCGTGCAGATGCATGACATCGGCCTGCATATCGTGAAGAACGAAGCCGGCGAAATCGGTTTCCGCGTGCTGGTCGGCGGCGGCCTGGGCCGCACGCCCATCCTGGGCAGCGAGATCCACAGCTTCCTGCCCTGGCAGCACGTGATGACCTACATCGAAGCCATCCTGCGCGTCTATAACCAATACGGCCGGCGCGACAATATGTACAAGGCGCGCATCAAGATCCTGGTGAAGGCGCTGGGCATCGAGGAATTCCGCAAGCAGGTCGATGCCGAATGGGCCGATTTGAAGGATGGCCCGGGCACGCTGACCGAAGAGGAATTGCAGCGCGTGTCGGCCTACTTCGCGCCGCCCGCCTATGCCACGCTGCCCGCGCAGGATGCCGGCTACGAAGCGCACCTGGCCGGGAACAAGGCTTTCGCCAACTGGGTCAAGCGCAACGTGCGCCCACACAAGGTGGCCGGCTATGCCGCCGTGATCCTGTCGCTGAAGAAAACCGGCGTGCCGCCCGGCGACGCCACGGCCGGGCAGCTCGATTTCGTGGCCGACCTGGCCGACCGCTACAGCTTCGGCGAAGCGCGCGTCACGCACCAGCAAAACCTGGTGCTGGCCGACGTGGAACTCTCCAAGCTGTTCGACCTGTGGCAAGAGATCAAGGCGCAAGGCCTGGCTACCCCCAACATCGGCTTGTTGACCGATATCGTGTGCTGCCCCGGCGGCGACTTCTGCTCCCTGGCCAATGCGAAATCGATCCCGATCGCCGAAGCCATTGCCGAGCGTTTCGACAACCTCGATTTCCAGCACGACATCGGCGAACTCGACTTGAATATCTCGGGCTGCATCAATGCCTGCGGCCACCACCATATCGGCAACATCGGCGTGCTCGGCGTGGACAAGGATGGCGCCGAGTGGTATCAAGTCTCGATCGGCGGTGCGCAAGGCGACGATGCCGCGATCGGCAAGATCATCGGCCCCTCGTTCTCGGCGCACCAGATGCCGGAAGTGATCGCGCGGCTCTTGAACGTGTATGTGAAGGAGCGCACGGAAGATGAGCGCTTCATCGATACCGTGCAGCGCATCGGCGTCGCGCCGTTCAAGGAACATGTTTACGCCACCCAGATCAAGTGCGGCACGCCCGTTGGAGAAGACGCTTATGCGTGAAATCATCAAGAACCGCCAGATCGTGCAAGACGACTGGAACCTGTTGAAGCTGCAGGAGGGCGAAACGGCCGAGTCCGTTGCCGTGCCGCCCAGGAGCATCGTGCCGCTGGCCGTGTGGCAGGCGCAGCCGGCCCTGCAGGCGCGCGACGACGTCGGCGTCTGGCTTGCCAGCGACGAGCGGCCGGAACTGTTGAAGGGCGTGGTGAATCAATTGCCCGTGATCGCGGTGGACTTTCCCAAGTTTTCCGACGGGCGCGGTTATTCCATTGCCTACAATCTGCGGGCGCGCCTCGGCTACACGGGCGAGCTGCGCGCCATCGGCGACGTGTTGCGCGACCAATTGTTTTACATGCAGCGCGTGGGCTTCGATGCCTTCGCCACGCGGCCCGACCGCAGCATCGCCGACGCCTTGAAGGGCTTGAGCGACTTTTCCGAGCCTTACCAGCAATCGTGGCATATCAAGTCGCCGCTGTTCCGCCGCGTGGACAGATCGGAGGTGCAAGCTTGAGCGCAAATTCGGAAAAACTGGTCGCAGATACCTTGGCTGTGCTTCAGCGCGTAGCGGCGGAGTTTTCGCCCGCCGTGCTGGCCTCCAGCCTGGCCGCGGAGGACATGGTCTTGACGGATCTGATCCTGCGCAACAAGCTATCCATCGGCATCTTTTCGCTTGAAACCGGGCGCCTGCATGCGGAAACGCTGGCTGTGATCGGCAAGGTCAGGGAAGCCTATGGCTACGATATTGCGCTGTTCCGCCCGGAAGCGGCGGCGGTCGAGCAATACGTGGCGCAAAACGGCTTGAATGCGTTTTACGATAGCGTGGAACTGCGCAAGGAATGTTGCCGTATCCGCAAGGTCGAGCCGCTGAAACGCGCCTTGGCCGGCAAAAAGGCCTGGATTACCGGGCAGCGGCGGGAACAGTCGGCCACGCGCAGCGAGCTGAAAATCGAGGAATTCGATGCCGGCCATGGCTTGGCCAAGTTCAATCCGCTGGCCGATTGGACGGAAAACGACGTCTGGAACTACATTCGGGCCAACAAGGTGCCTTACAATGTACTCCACGACAAGGGCTACCCCTCGATCGGCTGCGAACCTTGCACCCGCGCCATCCAGCCCGGTGAAGACGTGCGCGCCGGGCGCTGGTGGTGGGAAAACCCGGAATCGAAGGAATGCGGCTTGCACGTCGTCGACGGCAAGCTGGTCAGAATCAAGCAAGTACCTGTAAGCACATTATGAATACCGTCGTAGAAAAAATGTTTGCCGATGCGGCAAGCAACAAGCACCTCGATTGGCTCGAGTCGGAAGCCATTCACATCATGCGCGAAGTGGCGGCCGAGTGCGCCAATCCCGCGCTGCTGTTTTCGGGCGGAAAGGATTCCGTCGTGCTGCTGCGCATCGCCGAAAAGGCGTTCCGCCCCGGCAGCTTCCCCTTCCCGCTGGTGCATATCGACACGGGGCACAACTTCCCGGAAGTGATCGAGTTCCGCGACCGCCGCGCCGCCGAGCTCGGTGAGAAACTCATCGTGCGCTCGGTGGAAGACTCGATCAAGCGCGGCACGGTGCGCCTGCGCAACCCGCTGACCGATTCGCGCAATGCGGCCCAGGCGGTGACGCTGCTGGAGACGATTTCCGAATTCAAGTTCGACGCCTGCATCGGCGGCGCGCGCCGCGATGAGGAAAAAGCGCGCGCCAAGGAACGCATCTTTTCGTTCCGCGACGAATTCGGCCAATGGAACCCCAAGGCCCAGCGCCCCGAACTGTGGGACCTGTATAACACGCGCGTCCACCCCGGCGAGAACATGCGGGTGTTCCCGATTTCGAACTGGACCGAACTCGATGTGTGGCAATACATCGCGCGCGAAAAGCTGGCGCTACCGCCGATCTATTTTGCGCACGAGCGCCAGGTGATCCCGCGCAACGGCTTGCTGGTGCCCTTGACCGACTTGACGCCGGCACGTGAAGGCGAGGCGATCGAGACGCAAATGGTGCGCTTCCGCACCGTGGGCGATATCTCGTGCACCTGCCCCGTCGCGTCCGACGCCGGCACGGTGGAAGCCATCATCGCCGAAACCGCAGTCACGCAGATCACCGAGCGCGGCGCCACGCGCATGGACGACCAGACGTCCGAAGCCTCGATGGAAAAACGCAAAAAAGAAGGGTATTTCTGATGAACGCCGTTGTAGCAGATGTAAAAGACCACACCGCAACCGAACGCGGCTTGCTGCGCTTCATCACGGCTGGCTCGGTCGACGACGGCAAGAGCACGCTGATCGGCCGCCTGCTGTTCGACAGCAAGGGCATCTTCGCCGACCAGCTCGCCGCCGTGGCGCGCGCCAAGAACAAGCGCACCGTGGGCGAAACCATCGATCTGTCGCTCCTGACCGACGGCCTGGAAGCCGAACGCGAGCAAGGCATCACCATCGACGTGGCTTACCGCTATTTCGCCACGCCGCGCCGCAAGTTCATCATTGCCGACACGCCCGGCCATGAGCAATACACGCGCAACATGGTCACGGGCGCTTCGACCGCCGACGCCGTCATCATCCTGATCGACGTATCCAAGGTCAAGCTGCGCGAAGATGGCGGCGTGGACCTCTTGATCCAGACCAAGCGCCATTCCACCATTGCCCATTTGCTGCAGATCGAGCATGTGATCGTGGCCGTGAACAAGATGGATCTGGTGAATTACGACCAGTCTGTGTACGACCGCATCGTCAAGGCTTACCAGGAATTCGCCGCCCAGCTC
>DASVYZ010000176.1:0-4599 GCA_036391935.1 Burkholderiaceae bacterium
TGCCTACGGGCGCCATCATCATCGTGCTGGACCGTTTCATTCCCGAATCGCCGCGCTTCCTCGTCAATATGGGCTTGAACGTCGAAGCACGCGCCGTACTGAAGAAATACGCCGGGGAATTCGACCACGAAGACGCCGGCCACCCGGCCCCCAAGGAGCAGCATGGCGGCGTGCGCGAATTGCTCACCGGGCCGCACGCCTTCGTCTCGCTGGCTCTGATCGTATGCGGCTTGGCCTGGGGACTGGTCAATTTCGGCTTCATGCTATGGCTGCCTGCCAACCTGAATAGCATGAAGATGGATGCCGGCGCGGCACGCGGCCTGCTCGCCTATTCGGCCTTGTTCGCGGTGCCGGGCACGGCCGTGGTGACATGGCTGTACCACAGCTGGAATTCGATCAGGACGCTGATCTTGTTCATCGTGCTGTGCTGCGCATCGCTCCTGTCCTTCTTCGCCCTGAGCCGGCTCGGCATCCTCAATACGGCCACCATCGTCGCCGCCACCGCGTCGCTCCTGGTCAGCAGCAGCGGCGTGATCGCCACGCTGATCCCGTATGCCGCGGAAATCTATCCCGTGCACCTGCGCGCCACGGGCTCGGGCATCATCGCGGCCAGCTCCAAGTTCGGCGGCATCCTCGGCGCCATCGGCGGGGTATGCGGCCTGTTGACCGACATGAACATGTCGTCATTGATGATCGCCTTGCCCATGATCCTCTCGGCCGCCATGCTGACCAAGTGCGGTATCGATACGCGCGGGCGCGATTTCGACGATATCCAGCGCGCGATTGCGGCACGTGGGGCAGTCGAATAGCCCCACGCAAGCGCCGTCAAAGCTGGCTCATCCCGCCGTCGACAATCAATTCGGTGCCGACAATGAAGGCCGCTTCCTTCGAGGCGAGATAGGTCACCGCACTCGCCACTTCTTCCGGCGTACCGAAACGTTTCAGCGGCACTTGCTCCTTGATGCCGGCAGCCATTGCCTGCAATTGCTCTGCCGGCACGCCGAGGCGGCCGTAGAGCGGCGTCGTCACCGGGCCGGGGCTGACCACGTTGACGCGGATGCCGCGCCCGACCAATTCGGCCGAGAGGGTCTTGGCAAACGTGATCAGCGCCGCCTTGCTCGCCGCATACACGCTCGAATTAGGCATGCCGATATGGGCGTTGATCGAACCGTTCAGGATGACGGCTGCACCGGGGTTCATCAGCGGCAGGAGAGACTGGATGGCGAAGTAAGCGCCCTTGACGTTGGTGTTGAAGGTCAAGTCCCACAGCGCCTCATCGATCGCTTCAAACGCGCCGAACTTGGCCACGCCGGCATTGATGAAGACGGCATCGAGCGTGACGCCGCGATTCTTCAAGACGGCTGCCAGTTCGCGCGCCGCCTGCACGTTGCCGGCATCGTTGCGCAACGCGATGGTTTGCGCGCCGAGTTCTTCGCGCGCCGCGTCGAGCGTCTGTTGGTCGCGCCCGGTGATGACGACGCGCGCACCTTCGTTGACGAAGGCCTTGGCCGTAGCCAGACCGATGCCGCTATTGCCGCCGGTGACGAGTACTGTCTTGTTTTCAAACCTGCCCATGATGTTCTCCTTGGTTTCCTGAGCGCCGGGATTGGCGCGTCCATGGAGACAAGATAGCATTCACAAATATCACAAACAATGAGACAAATATGCATTTAACGTTCATATTTTATGAATAATGCAGACCTTGTGCGGTGCGGCTATGATCCCCAGGTACCGTCCACGTCCAACCCACACAAGGATTCGTCATGCATATCGATCTCTCCGGCAAGCATGCCATCGTCACAGGCTCCACCGCCGGCATAGGCTACGCCATCGCCCACGGTCTGGCCCAAGCCGGCGCCACCGTCGTCATCAACGGCCGCACTCCGGCACGCGTCGAAGCCGCCATGGCGCAACTGAAAAAGGATTTGCCGAACGCCAGGCTGCAAGGCGTAGCAGCGGACCTCGGCAGCGCCGCCGGCGCGGCCGAATTCATCAAGCAGGTGCCCGAGACAGATATCCTGGTCAACAACCTCGGCATCTTCGAACCCAAGCCCTTCTTCGAGATTCCCGACGAGGATTGGGAGCGCTTTTTCCAGGTCAACGTGATGAGCGCCGTGCGCCTGTCGCGCCACTATGCGCCGGGAATGAAGGAGCGCGGCTGGGGCCGCATCCAGTTCCTCTCATCCGAATCCGGCGTGCAGATTCCCGTCGAAATGGTGCACTACGGCTTCACCAAGACTGCCCTGCTCGCCATCTCGCGCGGCTTGGCCGAAACGCTGGCCGGCACGGGCGTGACGGTCAATGCCGTGCTGCCCGGCCCGACGCGCTCGGAGGGTGTGGGCGATTTCTTTGAAAAAATGGCCGGCGATCAAGGAAAATCGACGGAAGCGCTGGAAGCGGCGTTCATCAGGGAACATCGTCCGAGTTCATTGATCCAGCGCCTGGCGACGACCAGGGAAGTGGCGAATATGTGCGTGTACCTGGCTTCGCAGCAGGCTTCGGCTACGACGGGCGCCGCTTTACGCGTGGATGGCGGCGTCGTGCGGTCGGCGTTCTAGGCTTCCCAAGGCAAGACGCCCCGGAAGGCCTCGACCAGAAAGTCGATCATCACCCGCACCTTGGCACTCAAATGCCGCCGGCTCGGGTAAAGCGCAAGAATATCGATATCGGGCATGCGATAGCCGGGCATCACTTCCACCAGGCGCCCGGCGCGCAGGTCCGGCCCGACGATGAATTGCGGCTGCCAGATCACTCCGGCCCCGCCGATTGCAGCCGCCCGCGCCGTATCGCCATTATTGGTATGCATCGAGCACGGCACCTTGACCATGTGCGCGCGCCCCTCCACATCGACGAAATTCCATTCGTCGGCCGTGGCCGAGTAGCGATAGCCGATGCAGTGATGTTCCAACAGGTCGGTTGGCGTTCGTGGCGTGCCATGCTTCTTCAGGTAAGCAGGGGAAGCGCAGGCGATGTTGCGCGACGTCGCCAGCTTGCGCGCCGCATGGGTATTGGCCGCCACGCGCGAAATGCGGATTGCCATGTCATAGCCTTCTTCCACGATATCGACCACGCGGTCGGACAAGGCCACGTCGAGCTCGATGTCGGGGTAGCGCGCGAGGAAGCGCGGCCATAGCGGCGCGAGGTACAGCACGCCGAAACTCAAGGGGGCGTTGATGCGCAAGGTGCCGCGCGGATGCAGCGTGGCCGATGCCGACACGGCTTCCGCCTCCGCGACGTCTTCCAGTATCGAACGCGCCCTCTCATACAAGGCCTCGCCCGATTCTGTCAGCGACATGCGGCGCGAACTGCGGTTCAACAGCCGCGTGCCCAGATGCGCTTCGAGATCGTTCAGGTAGCGCGTGACGTTGGCCGGCGAGGTATCGAGCGCCTCGGCCGCCCTGGCGAAGCCATTGCGGCGCACGATTTCGACGAACACTTCCATGGCACGAAGACGATCCATTCCACTCTTCACAATTCATGAATTATGAAAGGGAATTGTGCAGCCCTCATCCAAAAATGTAAATGTCCATTGTGAACACCACGCCGCCCTTCACTCCGGCATCTTGCGAAAGCCCACCGAAAACCGGTTCCAGCTATTGATCGCATTGATCGCCAGCGTCAAATCCACCAATTCTTTCTCGGAAAACTGGGCCGCCGCCATCTCGTAATCGGCGTCCGGCGCATGCGTGTCGGCCACGCACGTCAATGCCTCGGTCCAGGCCAGCGCGGCGCGCTCGCGCTCGGTGAAGAACGGCGTTTCGCGCCAGGCCGTGACGCCGTACAGGCGGCGTTCGGTTTCGCCGGCCTTGCGCGCATCGGCCGTGTGCATGTCGATGCAAAAAGCGCAGCCGTTGATTTGCGAGGCGCGCAGCTTGACGAGCTCGATCAAGGATTGTTCCAGCCCAAGCTTGGACACGGCGACTTCGAGCGCCATCATGGCTTTCATCGCGTCGGGCGAGGCTTTGTAGAAATCGGTACGGGTTTTCACGGTATGCTCTCCAGTGGTTGGTTGACGAAGACATTCTAGGCAGGCAACTGCCCCGCCGAGGGAGCCAATTCCTGGCAAAATCGCTAGTCCAATTATGGAACTGCATATCCGCATCGAAGGAAAGAAGGAACTTGCCGAGCAGGTCTACCGCCAGATCGCCGAAGCGATTCGCTCGGGCCGCCTGGCCGATGGGATGCAACTGCCGCCTTCGCGCCTGCTGGCCGAGCAATTGAACGTGTCGCGCAAGACCGTTTCGGATGCCTATGCGCGCCTGACGCTGGACAAGCTCATTGTCGGCAAGACCGGCAGCGGCAGTTTCGTGCGGGCTCCGTCCGCCATACACAGGCGCCTTGTGACGGCGGATCGGCTTAACGGCCGCTCCGTGCTGCAGCGCTGGGACGCGATGGTGACGCCCCTGCGTCAGCCGTTGCCCGGCGGCCGGGCGCGCTACGAGTTCCTCGGTGGCAGCCCGAGCCCGCAGCACTTCCCGCGAGACGAATGGCGCCGTGCCATGCTGCACGCGCTACGCCTACAGGACCCGCCGCGCTGCTTCTACGGCACGCCCGAGGGCGTGCCCGAACTGCGTGAAGGCATCGCACGCCATGCCGCCT
>DASVYZ010000177.1:0-6333 GCA_036391935.1 Burkholderiaceae bacterium
ACGAGCGAGACGTCGGCCACGAGCGAGCGCTCCATCACGTAGTGCTCGCCGTCGAACTCGCGCACTTCCTTGCCGTCAGCTACCACGGTGCCGTAGCCGGTGCGCGTGAAGAAAGCCGGGATGCCGGCGCCGCCGGCGCGCAGCTTTTCCGCCAGGGTGCCTTGCGGTGTAAATTCCAGCTGCAATTCTCCAGCCAAATATTGGCGTTCGAATTCCTTGTTTTCACCGACGTAGGACGCGATCATTTTCTTGATCTGGCGTGTGTTCAACAATTGGCCCAGGCCGAAACCGTCGACCCCGGCATTGTTGGAAATCGCCGTCAGGTTTTGCACGCCGGAGTCGCGCAGGGCCGCGATCAAGGCTTCGGGAATGCCGCACAGGCCGAACCCGCCGACGGCAATGGTCTGACCGTCTTTGACGATGTCAGCCAAGGCCGTTTTGGCGTCTGGATACACTTTCTTCATGCCAACCTCTATTGTTCCAATTTGGGGGATTTAAAACGTCGCGCCAGCATACGGTGTAGCGGCCCTTGCAGGCAATACCGTACAACTACGCTGAAACCGTCATTTTACGCGCAATGGCAGGCTCACAAAGCGCTTGCGCCATCGTCGGCGGTCATGATCGCGCCGTTGATGAAATGCGATTCCTCGGCGGCGAGAAACAACAGCATGCCGTCCAGATCTTCCGGCTTGCCCAGGCGCTTGCGCGGCAGCGTTTCGATCAACTGCTTGCCGTGTTCGGTCTGGAAATGCGCTTCGTTGATTTCGGTTTCGATGTAGCCGGGGCAGATCGCGTTGACGTTGATGTTGTAGCGGCCCCACTCCACGGCCATCGCCTTGGTCATGTGCACCACGGCCGCCTTGCTCATGCAATAGATGCCGATCTGCGGCAGCACGCGCAAGCCCGCGACCGAGGCGATGTTGACGATACGGTGCTGTTTCTTCGGGTCGCCCTTGGCGCGCGCGATCATGCGCTTGGCCACTTCCTGGGCGACGAAAAAAGCGCCGCGCTGATTCGTGTCCATCACGTAGGCATAGTCCTCGGGAGTCACGTCGATCAGGCGTTGCGTGGTCGAGACACCGGAATTGTTGACCAGGATATCGATCGCACCGGCTTCGGTCTCGGCATGGGCAACGGCAGCCTTGATGCTGGCGTAATCGGTCACGTCCAGTTGCACGACGTGCGCGGCGCCGCCCGCCGCCTCGATCTCGGCGCGCAATTCCTTCAAGCGCTCGACGCGGCGCGAGGCCAGCACCACTTGCGCACCGGCCAGCGCCAGCACCTTGGCGAACCGCGCGCCCAATCCGGACGACGCGCCGGTGACCAAGGCGATCTTGCCTTCAAAATTGACTTCGATACCCACGACATTCTCCTTGTTCTGTTGCTTGTTGCCCGACAGCCTGTCAGGCGATAATAGCGCGCTGTATGCACTCGGATTGACAAGGTTACACGAAAGCGTCGATTCGAGTGATTTAGAGTGGAAAGTCTAGCAATCCCAAGTGAAATCCGGGACAATTAGCACACTCGTTCGCAAAACCACTATTCGGGGACCCCCATGACCGACAGCACCAACAGCATCCTGGAACAATACGGCCCGCGCGAAGCGATGGAATACGACGTCGTGGTCGTCGGCGGCGGCCCTGCCGGCCTCTCTGCCGCGATCAAGCTCAAGCAGATGGCAGCGGCCAAGGGTTCGGAAGTGTCGGTGTGCGTCTTGGAAAAAGGCAGCGAGGTCGGTGCCCACATCCTCTCCGGCGCGGTGATGGACCCGAAAGCGATCACCGAATTGTTCCCCAACTGGAAGGAACTCGGCGCCCCGCTGAAAACCGAAGTAACCGAAGACCGTGTGCTGGTGCTGACGGAGAAAAAGGCATTCCGCACGCCGAACTGGGCCGTGCCGGCCTGCTTCGAGAATCACGGCAACTACATCGTCTCGTTGGCCAACGTCGTTCGCTGGCTCGGCCAGCAAGCCGAAGCACTGGGCGTGGAAATCTTCCCCGGCTTCCCCGCTGCGGAAGTTCTCTACAACGAAGACGGTTCGGTAAAGGGCGTCGCCACCGGCAACATGGGTGTGGACCGCCATGGCCAACCGACCTCGAACTTCCAGCTCGGCATGGAATTGCACGCCAAGTACACGCTGTTCGCCGAAGGCGCGCGCGGCCACCTCGGCAAGCAATTGATGGCCAAATACGATTTGAACAAAGGCAAGGATCCGCAATCCTACGGCATCGGCATCAAGGAGCTGTGGGAAATCGATCCCAAGCTGCACAAGCCCGGCCTGGTGGTGCACACCACGGGCTGGCCCATGTTCAGCGAATACGCCGGCTCCTTCCTGTACCATTTCGAAGACAACCTGGTCGCGGTCGGCTACGTGGTCGGCCTGGCTTATGAGAATCCCTACATCTCGCCCTATGAAGAATTCCAGCGCTACAAGACGCACCCTGCCATCCGCGGCTTCTTCGAAGGCGGCAAGCGCATCTCCTACGGCGCGCGCGCCATCACGGCCGGCGGCCTGCAGTCGCTGCCCAAGCTGACCTTACCAGGCGGCGCGCTGATCGGCTGCGATGCGGGCTTCTTGAACATGAGCCGCATCAAGGGCAGCCACGCCGCCATCAAGACCGGCATGCTGGCCGCGGAAGCGGCGTTCGAGGCCCTGGGCGCGAACCGTGCACAAGACGAACTGACGGCTTACGCGGCTGCATTTGAAAAATCCTGGCTGCACGAGGAATTGCACATCGCACGCAACGTCAAGCCCTTGCTCAAGAGCGGCACCTATGGCTCGCCCTGGGTCTGGCTGGACCAGGTCGTCTTCCGCGGCAAGGCACCGTGGACGCTGCACCATTCCAAGGCCGACCATGAATGCCTGCGTCCGGCGGCCGATTTCCAACCCATCGCCTATCCCAAGCCGGACGGCAAGCTGACCTTCGACCGCCTCTCGTCGGTGTTCATTTCCAACACCAACCACGCGGAAGACCAGCCCATCCACCTGACGTTGAAGAATGCATCCGTGCCGGTCGACATCAACCTGGCCAAGTATGCCGGCCCCGAATCGCGCTATTGCCCGGCCGGCGTCTATGAATTCGTCAAGACCGACGAAGGCAAGGATCGCTTGCAGATCAATGCGCAGAACTGCGTGCATTGCAAGACTTGCGACATCAAGGATCCGACGCAGAATATTGTATGGGTTACGCCGGAAGGTGGTGGTGGGCCGAATTATCCGAATATGTGACTCAGGGCGGAACACGCCTGTGCTTCTTTGCCGACTTCATCTCGAAGTCGGCAATTTCTTCCGCTTCAGATCACCATAACATCCTGGTCCGGCGCATCGGCAAGGCAGTTATCGACTCGCTCGAACAACTGCATCGTGGCTTCTTTCCACGACAGCCATTTCACTGGCGCAGAAAGGCGCGGTGCCCCCTTGCCGATATGGCGCGCCAGCGCTTGCGCCAAGGCATCCGGATCATCGAGCGAAACGAATTCGACACCGTCCTTGCCGATTTCGCGGAATACGGGAATGTCGCTGGCGAATACCGGTAAGCCGCGCTGCAGCGCTTCCACGATGGGCAAGCCGAATCCTTCGTTGAGCGAGGTGAATATCAAGCCGCGTGCCAGGTCGTAAAACCAGGCAAGTTCGCTATCGGAGACCTGGTTGAACATGAAGAGCCGCTTGCCCAGTTCAGGGTGGGCTTGCACGCGCTCGATGAATTCGGCGCAGCGCCAGCCTATCTTGCCGACAATGACGAAATGTGCGGCGACGCCCTCACGCCAAAGCTGCTCAAATGCGTCGAGCGCATAGGCATGGTTTTTTCGCGGCTCAATCGTGCTGACGTAGAGAAAGACCGGCGATCCGTCCGTGCCGACTGCCGAAGCGCAAGCTGGACGCGTGCCGTCCCGCGCGTCCATGCAGTCAAGCTCGCTGCCGAGCGCAAAGTAGGAGATGCGCTTGCGGGAACGCCATTGCGGTGCCAGCGCATTGATTCTTTCGCTCAACTCCTCTCCAACCGTGCGCGAAATGCAAAGGAAGTGATCGACGTGCTCGATGCTGGCGCGCAGCCAGGTATTGAATACCTTCACCAGCTTTCTCTCGAAATACTGCGGATGGGTAATGGGAATCAGGTCGTAGACGACACACACCACCGATGCGCCACAGCGCCTCGCCTCGGTCACCGTGTCCCAGATATCGAGGTTCCATGATGCATCGAGCAGAACAAGCACGTCGCCCCGGTTGAAGATAGCCTGCGGAGCCAGTTCCGCGCGGTGGGGAGAGCGCACAAACGGCAGCAGAGGCACGAGCATGAGGCGGGACAAGCCCCACTTCCAGCGCGGCGCATAGACGAAACGGACGAAGCGGGGATGGGGACAAAGGGCTGCCAGCGCGCCGCGCAGGGCTTCCATCGATTGGTGATAGGCGTATTTCGCGGCCAGGATGGCCTTACGCCGCCAAGATATTTTGCCTGCCTGCGCGTCTTCGCGCCGCCAGACGAGCGGCGTATCGACGATGTGGAACCGGTCTTCGACGAGCATCACGGGAACGATGTCGCCGTCTCGCATGCCGCCCGCCGCCGACTGGTTCACCACATTGCGAACGACGCGTTGAATGCCCGAATTTGCCGCTGCGACTTTGGTCCAGGTGCAATCGACGAAATAGTGCATGGTGGATGAATCGGAAGAATGGCTGTTCAGGCTGAGCGACCGGCGCATCGTTGAGCATCGCCGCACTCAGCGTAACGACGCCCGCCCTCAACCTACGGGCTCAATACGGGCTCACTCAACCGGCTTCCACTGTCCGCTGACGATCTTGTCGATCCAGAACGCGCCGATCATGGTTTTCACGTCGGTCACTTCGCCGCGCCGCATGCGCTCCATCAGCTCGGACAAGGGCATCTTGACGACGTCGAGGAATTCGCCGTCGTCAAGCTTGCGCTCACCCTCTGTGAGCCCACGCGCCAGGAAAATTTCCAGGAACTCATCCGAATAGGCGATGGCATTGTGGATGGTGCAAAGGTAATGCCATTCCGTTGCCGTATAGCCGGTCTCTTCGAACAATTCGCGTTTGGCGCAAGCCAGTGCTCCTTCGTTCGGATCGAGCTTGCCGGCCGGCAGTTCGATGAAGACCTGGTCGTTCGGATAGCGGTATTGGCGCTCCAGCAAAACGCTGCCGTCGTCGAACAGCGGCAGGATCACGGCCGCGCCGGGGTGGCGGATGTATTCGCGCGCCGTGTGCTTGCCGTCGGGCAGGCGCACGGTGTCGCGCTGCACCTTCAGAAATACGCCATCGTAGGCAAGATGCCCTTCGATCCTGCTTTCTTTCAGGTGCTCATCCATGGGAACCTTAAGTCGTCAGTGCTTGGCGAATGGCGCTGACGCAAGCCAGCATCAGGGGGCCGGGCAAAATACCGAGTGCCAGGGCACCGAGGCCGTTGAGCGACAGCAGCACGCGCGTGTCGGCGCCGGCAACGATGGGCGACTTGTCGGTCGCGTCATCGAAGTACATGACCTTGACCACGCGCAGGTAATAGTAGGCGCCGATCAGCGACATGATCACGGAATAAACTGCCAGGCCGGTCTGGTGCGAATCGACGACGGCGCCGAGCACGGATAGCTTGGCATAGAAGCCCATCAACGGCGGAATGCCGGCCAGCGAGAACATGAGCAAGGCCATGACGAAAGCGAACCACGGGCTGCGCTGGTTCAAGCCCTTCAAGTCTGCGATCTCTTCGGCCTCGAAGCCGGAGCGCGCGAGCAGCATGATCACGCCGAAGGTGCCGAGCGTGGTCAGCACATAGGTAATCGAATAGAACATGGCAGCGCCATACGCCGTGACGGCATAGTGCGAATCGTATTGCGGCGCGCCGACGTCCACCGCGCCCGACAGCAGGCCCAGCAACATGAAGCCCATTTGCGCGATGGTCGAATAGGCCAGCATACGCTTCAGGTTCGATTGCGCGATGGCCGTGAGGTTGCCGATGGCCATGGACAGCACGGCCAATACGACCAGCATTTCCTGCCATTCCGGAGCGCGCGGCATCAAGCCTTCGACGAGCAGGCGGATCACGATGGCAAAGGTCGCCAGCTTGGGTGCGCCGCCCAGGAGCAGCGTCACACCGGTCGGCGCTCCTTGATAGACGTCGGGTACCCACATGTGGAAGGGAACGGCGCCGAGCTTGAAGCCGAGGCCCGCGACGACAAATACGATGCCGAACACCAGCAGCATGGGCTTGACCGTGCCGCCATGGGCAACGTTCCAGACCTGGCCGACGTCGAGCGAGCCGGTCGCGCCGTACAGCATGGACATGCCGTAGAGCAGGAAGCCGGAAGCCAGCGCACCGAGGA
>DASVYZ010000178.1:0-2354 GCA_036391935.1 Burkholderiaceae bacterium
AGCAAGCCGATCAGGAGGAAGATCCACATGGCGTAAGCGAGCGGGCTGCCTGCGCGGCGCACGCCTATGCCGTCGTTAAGCGTATAGCCCGCAATGACGAAGGCGTTGGCCAGGGCCAGCAAGGCCCCCTTGCGGTTGCGCGCATGCAAGCCGGTGGTCATGGCAAGCACGCCCGCGCAGATCCCGGCTACGCCTATCCAGGCCAGCGGGTGCAAGCGGTCGCCCAGGCGCAACATGCTCGCCAGCGCCACCAGCAGCGGCGCCACGCCGCGCATGATGGGATAGCACACGCCCATGTCGGCTTCGTGGTAGGCCGCGGCCAGCAAGGGGAAGTAGATAAGCTGCAGCGCTACAGAGCCGGCAATGAAGGGCCAGCTTGCCGCATCGGGCAGCGGCAGGAAGGGCAGGCAGCACAGCGCCAGCAGCGCCGAGCCGCCCGTCACCAGCGCGGTCGTCAATTGCTTGTCTGCCCCGCCTTTGACCAGCGCGTTCCAGCTTGCGTGCAGCAGCGCGGAGAACAGAACGGCGAGGAAGACGCCGGTCGTCACAGCTCGTACATATCCTTTTCGCCGGACATGATCTGTTCGATCAGCTTGCGGTTGAGCGTAGGGGCCAGCAATTCGATAAAGGTGTATACATAGCTGCGCAGGTAGGCGCCCTGCTTTACGGCAATGCGCGAGACATTGGTGCCGAACAGATGGCCCACCGATATCGCGCGCAGGCCGCGGTCGCGTTCGGCATCGAAGGCCATGCCGGCGATGATGCCTACCCCCATGCCGAGTTCGACATAGGTCTTGATCACGTCGGCATCGATGGCTTCGAGCAGGATGTTGGGCTGAACCTTGCGCAGGCTGAAGGCGTGGTCGATCTTGCTGCGGCCGGCGAAAGCGCTATCGTAGGTGATCAGCGGATAGGCGGCGATTTCCTCTATCGTGACGTTCTTCGCTTTGAGCAGGGGATGTTCGGCCGGCACCACGGCGACGTGTTCCCACTGGTAGCACGGCATGGTGACCAAGCCATCGACTTCGGCGATCGATTCGGTGGCGATGGCAAGGTCGGCCTGGTCTTTCGATACCATGTCGGCCACTTGCTTGGGATTGCCTTGCAATAACGACAATCTGACCTTGGGATATTTCTGGGTGAAAGCTTGCACCACCTTGGGCAGGGAATAACGCGCCTGGGTATGGGTGGTGGCGATGGTGAAGCTGCCGCTGTCTTGCGCGGCGAATTCCTTGCCGATGCGCTTCAAGCCGTCGATTTCCTGCATGATCAGCTCGACCGACTTCAAGACGGCGCGCCCCGGCTCGGTCAAGCCGCGGATGCGCTTGCCGTGGCGTGTGAAGATATCGACGCCCAGCTCTTCTTCGAGCTCGATGATGGCCTTGGAGACGCCCGGTTGCGAAGTATACAAGGCACGCGCGGCTTCGGTCAGGTTGAAGTTTTGCCGGACGGCTTCGCGGACGAAGCGCAGTTGATGTAGGTTCATGGACGCTTGGCCCTTCCTGTCATATGATCGAAATCATTTCCATTGGAACAATTTCTTTTTATTAATATTCATTTTGCCTGCTTGATTATATCCAACAAGCATATAAGCAAATGATTACTTGATAGTTTGGAATAAGCCACAAGTTTATTACGATCTACGCTTCAGACTAAGGGGCCTTATGTCTTTTACTTATGTAGTAGCCGGTTTCGGCGTGGGATTTCTGGTGGGATTGACAGGCGTCGGCGGCGGTTCGCTGATGACGCCCCTGCTCAACCTGCTGTTCGGCGTCTCGCCCACCGTGGCAGTGGGCACTGACCTGGCTTTTGCCTCGGTGACCAAGCTGGCCGGCACGGCTGCGCACCGTTACAAGGGTACCGTGCATTGGGACATCGTGCGCCTCTTGTGCATCGGCGCCCTGCCTGCCGCCCTCATCGCCACCCTGGCGCTACGCCATTTCGGCGCACTGGACCAGGGCGTCGCCCAGGTAATCCGCTATTCGATTGCGACTTCGGTGATGCTGACCGTTGTCGCCTTGTTGTTCCGCGGCAAAATGCAAGCCTGGGTACGCGCCAACCCCGAGCGCCAGTTGCAAGGCCGCGCGCTGGCCGTTACCACTATTTTTACCGGCGCCTTGTTGGGCACGCTGGTCACGATTTCCTCGATCGGCGCCGGCGCGATCGGCGCCACGCTGCTGGTACTGCTTTACCCGCGCCTCTCGCCCGCCGAAATCGCCGGCACCGATATCGCCTATGCCGTCCCGCTGACAGCCATTGCCGCCGCCGGGCACTGGTGGCTCGGTTCGCTCAACTGGGTATTGATGATCACGCTGCTGATCGGCTCCGTGCCCGGCATCACGCTCGGTTCGCTG
>DASVYZ010000179.1:0-9885 GCA_036391935.1 Burkholderiaceae bacterium
CCACGGTGCGCACGCTGATGTCGAGCATGGCGGCGATGTTGCGGTTATGCTGGCCCGTTACGATCAGGTCGAATACCTGCGTTTCGCGCGGCGTGAGGTTCTTGAGCAATTGGGCTGTTCGTTCGCGCGACCGGTCCGCCGCCTGGGTCGTGGCGGCCACGGAAAACGCTTCTTCGATGGCATTGACCAGCTTCACGTCGTCCAGCGGCTTTTCCAGGAAATCGAAGGCTTGCGCCTTGAAGGCCTGGCGCGCGATGCTGACGTTGGCGTGGCCTGTTACAACGATCACAGGCAGGCGCGACTGCATTTCCGCCAGCTTTTGTTGCAGGGTCAAGCCGTCCATGTCCGGCATGCGGATGTCGAGCAGGAGGCAACCGGCCCAATCCGGACGCCAGGCACTGAGAAAATCACGGCCCGTGGCGAACACAGCCGTGCTGTAACCCTTGATCGACAGCAGCAGGCCGAGCGCATCGCGCACGGCAGGATCGTCATCGACGATATAGACGGTAAGCCTACTTGACATTGACTGTATTCGCTTCCATGGACGGTAAAGAAAACTTGAACGTGCCGTGGGCCGGAAACTCGGCCCAAAGCTTGCCTCCGTGCGCTTCGACGATGCTGCGCGATATGGCCAGGCCGACCCCCATGCCGCTCGATTTGGAGGTCACGAAGGGCTCAAACAATCCGGCACGCATGGCCGGTGCGACGCCAGGACCGCTGTCGCTCACGCAGAATACCAGTTTGCCCGCGTCTTCCGTCTCCAGCGTCAATCGCACGCGCCGTTTGCCCTCTGGCTGGGCCGCTACAGCCTCGAAAGCGTTTTGCAGCAGATTGCGCAGCACCAGCTCGATCTGCAGGCGGTCCAGATTGGCTTGAACCCGCGGCACCGGGCCCAGCTCGAACTGCACGCCCAACTGCCGCGCCTGCACCGAAAACGGCAGCGCCGTCTGCTCCAAGAAATTGTCCAATTCCACCGTCTCGGCTTCCATCGCGCCGGTCTGGAAGAGTTCCTTGATCCGCCGGACGACACTCGCCGCACGGTTCGATTCGCCCACCATGCGTTCGACGACTTCACGGAACAGTTTGCCCGAATCGTTGCCGGCTTCGCTGTTCGCTCTGTTGCGCGCTATCAGTTCGGTGCACGATTTGCCGTAAGCCACCATGGCCGTGATCGGCTGGTTCAATTCGTGAGCCAGCGCGGCGGCGATTTCGCCGGCGGCGGTTAGCCGCATCGAGCGGTTCAGCTCAAGCGCCGTCGCCTTCTGTTCTTCCACCACGATGCCGATGAACAGGCTGACCAGCGCCAGCATGGATAGCAGCAGTTGCAATTCGCCGAGCGGAAAGACGATGTTGAAGCCGGAAGCCGTCGCCGCGATGATATTCAATTGCATCAGGCCCGCGATCAGCGCCGCACCCACGATGCCCTGGCGCGACGCGGCCCAGACGATGGGCAGGAATAGAAAGTAGAAGTGATGGAAGCGGGTTCGGTGATAGAAGGCGAAGGTGAACCAAATCAAGGCCGCCATCAGCAGGCAAAAGCCGAGTGTTTCCCATTGGCGCAGGACCTGCCACAGCCGGTTTCTGCCTTCGCCGCTGGCAAGCAGCCAGAATATAGGCATGGAAATCATCACCCCGACAAGGTCGCCCAGCCAATAGCGCCGCAAGGCTTCCAGCCATTCGGCGTCGGGGAGTAATTGCAGCACGTGGAGCAGGGAAACGTACACCAAGGCATTCAGCAGCGCGCCGGCACCCACCACGACGAACCACAGCGACAATTCGCGCCGGTTACCGAACACGGTTTCCACCCTGAAGTTGCGCCGCAGGATTTCTGCGATGCAGCCGTAGCCGAAGGTGAGGCAGACCGACAACATCAGCGTATCTCCCCAGCCTGCCGGAAAGCTGCGCACCAATCCCTCTGCAATCAGCAGTGCGAAAAACCAGGGCAGCGCGGCCACGCGCCCGTAACTCAGCCAATACACGAAGCCGAGCGCCGGCGGCGGGTTCCAGGTCGTGATGTTGAAACCATGCATGGGCTCGATGAAGCTCAGCCAATCGAGCAGCACATAGGCTGCAACGAAGCCCAGATGAGGCAGGATTCGAGAGGCAGATTGGCTCAGCCAGGTGAAGTTCGACGCGGCAATGTTTCGCATTCCAACATTTTGGCGCTTAAAGCGTTGTTGCGCATCTGTGTTTTTATGTACGTGATTCCCTTACGTTTGGCATTGTATTTTTATAATTGTAGTTGTGATTTTGATATTCATGGGGGCAAGCCATGTCCGGAAAAGCCATAGCTGGCGCCGGTTTTGGTGGAGTCGTGCCGATCGAATGCGACGCCATCCGCGTGCGTCTTGTCCAAGTTACCCGTAATGGAACTTACGAATTTACATACGAAATTCGATTCGTTAACATCGATTCACGTTTAGCGGATAGGTGAAATGGCATGCGTTTTTCCAAAATCGGATACCAAGACGAGGGTGGGACTGCCGCCGCCGCCGCGGAAGATCCGGGCATCGCGCAGCATCCTTCGCTGGAGTTGTGGCACCGCATGCGCGCCTGTATTGCCAGGATAGATGGCGAAATCACCGCCCGCATGCGGGAGCAATTCGGCATCTCCATGCCGCAATTCGAAGTGCTGAAGCAATTGCGCAAATTCCCCGACGGCTTGCGCATGGGGGAGTTGGCCCAGTTGCTGAAGGTTTCCGGTGCCAGCATCACGTCTTTCACCGACCAACTGGAGCTGGCGGAACTGGTGTTGCGCATTCCGGATCGCGTGGATCGCCGCGTCAACAGCGTCAGGCTGACCAACCCCGGGCGCCAACTGCTGGTCAAGGCGATGCTTGAGTATGAGCGTTGGGTGGTCGAATTGATGGACGATGCCGCGCTGGAAGCAGGCGCTGTGACGCAAGTCGACACCGCCGATACAGTGGCGGAGCTGCCTGCGCGGAACAATGTCCACGGCGAAGGCCACGGCAAAACGGCGGCGCACGCGTAACTAGATCGACGCGGCGCTGCCCCATAGCTGCTGCATGGAAAAGCGCAGGAGCTTGCCGTCGTTCGGAATCGCTTCGCGGATGCCGAACAGGGGCTTGGACGTGTCGCGCAGGATGGGGGCATCGAGCGCCACGCCGCGCGGGTTCAAGAGCGACTGCACCAGCGGCATGGCTGCATGCGCGCCGCGCTTGATCACCACGCCGATTTCATCGGTGTGCAGGCGCACAAAGGTGCCGGCCGGGAAATTGCCGATTTCCTTGATGAAGCCCGCAGCGACCAGCGCATCGCGCGGCTTGCCCTCGCTGATCAGGATTTCGCGCAGCGCGATGTGCGGCAACAGGGTGCGGCGATATTTGCGTTGCACGATGGCGGCGCAATACTGGTCGGCCACCGATAGCAGATAGGCGTTTTGCATCAGCTCGCCGACCTCATGTCCCTTGGGATAGCCGTTGCCGCTGCCGTTTTCGTGATGCATTGCCACGCAGGCCAGCCATTCGGCATTATCGACGCCGGCATCTTTGAGCATGGCTGCGCTGCGTTCCGGGTGTTGCCTGATCAGTTCGATTTCTTTGGGATCGAGCGCGTCGGTGCGTTCCTGCAATGCATCCTGCTGTTGCAACATGCCGAGATTCATCGTCAGCGCCGCGGCTACGATGGCTTTCATTTCATCGGAAGTCTTTTTCAGGCGGCGTGCGACAAGTAGAGCGACCACCGCGGTATCGACCGCGTGCCGTGTCGAATAGTCGCCGGCGCGCTGGTTCAGCAAGATGCAGGCGTGGGAGATATTGGCGCTGACGGTGGTTGCGGTATGTATCAGCGCCGCGATTTCCATCAGCCGTGCGGAAAAATCCGGCGTGTCGGCGATATTGCGCAACAGGTTGTCGAGCCGTTTTTGCGCGGTGGTCAAGACGCGCAGGACCGATACCTGGGGCGGCTTTTTGACGGCCGCCGGAGCGAACAAGCCCGTACCGAGCAGGGCGGCCAACGCCGCATCATCGTCAAACGTCTGGCCCTTGCCTTTGATGACGGCACCGTCCTTGTCGACTACGTCCCAGGGAAGCGCCTGACCGGCAGCGATGTCGGAAGCGGTGAGTTTGCGCAGCGTCATGGATGGTCGTGGCGAATGGATGCAAGACGGATTTCACCAATGTAGCATCGGTTTGGCATGCTGTCGCCTGCCGCACGTTCCAATTTACAACAGACGAACGACGGAAAACATGTGGCCAATTTCCATAACCGTGATATTTTGTTGCGGCGCAAAAGTTCTCCTTGGCAGAATTGCATAAATATTTGTCATCGGCAATGGAACGGATTTCCCGATAATGCAGTCACATCCTCGTTTCACTTGACTTGTCCCTTATGAAAAAGAGCCTTCTGCCGTTTGTGTTGCTTGCCTGCGTGAATGCCATGGTTGTCGCCACGGTGTCCGCCGAAGAGCGCGAATGGATCCCCTACAAAAAATTTGTCGAATCATTCTATCTCGATAAGTTTTATGCAGCCGATCCGCATTTGCGCGACCACTTGCGTCTCCTGGTGAAGCTGGAGCCGCAGGACAAGACGATCAAGCCGGGCGACATCGTGCTGACCGTGGTGCATGCCGGCAGCCGCGACCGCATGCCCATCGATGCCGAGGGCGTGATGGACGTGGAGCCGAATGGCGCCTGGCTCAAGGACGAGGCGATGATCTACACCAATCTGCCCAAGGGGTCGAAAGTGCATATCGACGCACTCTTCGCGTCGCGCACGCCTGACACACTCGAGCTTCCCTATGCCGAGTTGATGACCAGCGTCCCGCAATGGAATGCGTTGCTGAAGGAAAAGGCCGGTATGTTGCGCTTCATGTTGCCGACCTTTAATGCCATCGATCTTCACTTCGCCAAGCCCGCAGGACAGACTCTGCGCGTGATGGACAGGAACGGCACGAAGATTTATACGGCCGATGCCAAAGGCGAAATCAAGCTCAAGCTCGACAATGCGCTCATGCAGGTCAATCCGCACGTGATCCTGTCGGAGCGCCCCGGCATGATGGAAGTCGACGAGATTTGAGCGTGGCGAGCGGGTTGCGCCGCCGCTTGCGCTACCTGCCGGTTCCGGCAATGTCTCCGCGGCTCTTGCGGAATTCCGTCAGATAAAACAGGAAGGCAAGCGCAGGGAAGGCCATGCCGGCCCAACTCACCGCTTGCCAGCCGCCATGCAGATAGGCATAGCTCGACATCGAGGAGCCCACCGCGCCGCCGGCGAAGAACAAGGCCATGTAGAGACCGTTCAAGCGGCTGCGCGTATGGGCGCCCAGCGCGTAGATCGCGCGCTGCCCCAGCACCAGGTTGGCCTGCACGCCCAAGTCGAGCAGCACGCCGCCGGCCAGGAGCGGCAAGAGCGCGCCGTCGGCGCCGAAATGCGCCATGCCGAAGCCGACGGTCACCGAGGCCAGCGCCACGCCGGTGGCGATGCGGCTCCATCCTTTGTCGGCCATTCTTCCCGCGATCGGCGCCGACAGCACGCCTGCCGCGCCGGCCAGGGCGAACAAGCCGATGCCGTCTTGCGTGAAACCGAAATGCGGCCCGGCCAGCACCAGCGGCACGATGGTCCAGTACAGCGTAAAACTGGCGAACAGCGCGGCGTGATAGGCGGCGCGCCGGCGCAGGATGGGGGTATTGCGCAGCAGGGTCCAGAGCGAACCGATCAATTCAAGGTAGGTGTGCGAGGCATCCGGCCGGCGTTGCGGCAACATGCGCTGCAGCACGATCGACAACAGCACCATGGTTGCGGCCGAGCCGCCGAACACGGCGCGCCAGCCGAAGGCGGCGGCGATGAAACTCGACACCGGGCGCGACAACATGATACCGGCCAGCAGTCCGCTCATGACGTTGCCGACTACGCGCCCTCGGCTTTCGTCCGGCGCCATGTGTGCCGCCAGCGGCACCAGCATCTGCACCGCGACCGCGCTGACGCCGATCAGGAGGGACGCAGCCAGGAACGCGGGGGCGTTCGGCGCGCTCGCGGCCAGCAGCAGGGCCAGGATCACCGCGCCGAGCGCCGTGACGATCAGGCGGCGATTTTCCAGCAGGTCGCCCAGGGGCACGAGCAACAGCAGGCCGGCGCAGTAGCCGCCCTGGGTCAGCGTGACGATGAGACTGGCTGCCGCCTTGTCGAGGCCGATATCCGCCGAAATCAACCCGATCAGCGGTTGCGCAAAATAGAGATTGGCCACGATCAATCCGCACGCGGCGGCGAGCAGGAAGGTCATCCACGAAGGCGTGGGGAGGCGGGTGGGCGGCAGTCCGGCGTCGGGGGCGGGCATAGGGTATCGCGTTCGCGTGTGGGACGGCGATTATACCGTCGGCCTCGAACGCTTGCCGGAAGCGGAAAGCAGGTCAGGGATGGGCGAAGAGGGCGCGGTATTGCGGCGTTTTCTTGAACGCTTCGAGGCGCGCGTCATAGTCCTTCATCAGTGCGGCAATGTCGGGGTAGTGCGCGCTGGAGAAAGTCGAGGCTTTGGAGAAGGCGGTCGAGTATTCCTTGGAAAAGAGCACGGTGTCGTACCACACCGGCGTTTGCCCCGCCGCCCTGGCGGCCCATAGTCCGGCGGACATGTCCTGCGGAAACAGCTGGATGTGGTTCAGCGCCAACTGATGGAAATTTTCCTGCGTATCTGCGGCGGCGATCAGCGCGGGATCGTACCCGTCGTTGATCGGGGTCTCGCGCCTGGGGAAGACTTTCCAGAATTCGTCGTGATAGGAAGCCCCGCGCACCACGCCTATGCTCAAGCCGCTTCTCTTCGCGTCGTCGAGGCCGCGTATGTCGTATCGGGCCTTGGTTGCCGCGTTGGTGAAGAAGAGGTAGGAAATGCGCCAGACGGCGGTCTTGGGAAAATACGCAATCGCCTCGCGCGCCGGCGTCGGCGAATAGGTGAGCGCGGCGTCGGCTTGCCCGGTTTGTATTTCAAGCTGGCAGCGCGCGAAAGGAACGACGTCGACCTTGAATTGCACGCCCATAGGATCGAACACGGCATGGGCGACATCGAGCTCGATGCCGGCCGGCACACCTTGCTTCAGGTAGACATAGGGCGGCAGCGGGGCGGCGCAGATATTGAGCGCCGTATGGGTATCATGGGCCTCATGCGCGATCGCCGTTCGCGCCGCGATACAGCTCAGAACGATGAGCAATCTCCGGGTGATGTTTGAAACCCGCGTCTCCATCCGCTACGGCCGTATCCATTGACGATAGGCCGCATTCTACCGGAATTCGCGGGGAGTTAACCGCCGTTGGGGTTGTCCGGCCGTTTGCCGTCTTTGCGTGACTGGCGTATCTGCTGCATTCTCTGCTTGCAGGCATCGGAAACATTTTCCTTGTTGTCCTTGAGGCAGGCCATCAAGCGCCCCCCGCCCGGCTGCACGTTGGGGCAAAGCTTTTGCAGATCGGTGCGGCAGTCGCTGAGGCGGTCGAGCTTGGCGGGCGGATTTTCGGCCCAGACGCTGCCTGCTGAGAGCAGCGTTGAAATCAGCAACAGGGTGCGGTTCACGTTCATCTCCTTGAATCTTGCCGGCAGGGCCGTGTCTTGCCGCCGGTCCAATTATTATCGTGAGCCAAATGTAGCATGCTCCCGGACGGGATTTGCGCGGCGAAAGATTTTCTTACAATCTTGTACGATTTGTTATGACGTGCGGCGGCTTTGGGAATGATGGCGATGTCCGCTCCGCTGGCTGCCATGCGGCATATTGCTTCGAAGCTCGGAAGCCGTATCGACCCACGGCGCTCTTCCCGCTGTTTCTTTGCCGGATTGCTTTTGCCAGGCCTTTACGTCGCCACCGGTATTTTCTAGAAAGCCGTCACGCCACCATCGACAGGCATGGCGATGCCTGTCGTGAAGCCCGCCATATCGCTGCATAGGTAAAGCACGGCGGCGGCAATTTCGTCGACCGAGCCGATACGCCCGACCGGGTGCATGGCGTAGGCCAGCTCGGCCTTCTTCGGGTCGGCGTCCTGCGCACGGCGGAACATCTCGGTGTCGATCACTGCCGGGCAGACGGCGTTGACGCGGATGCGCTTTTTCGCATATTCGACCGCCGCGCTTTTGGTCAAGCCGATCACGGCATGCTTGGAGGCGGAATAGATGCTCATCTTCGGTGCTGCGCCGAGGCCGGCGACCGAAGCGGTGTTGACGATGGCGCCGCCGCCTTGGGCCAACATGACGGGAATCTCATGCTTCATGCACAGCCAGACGCCCTTGACGTTGACGTCCATAATGGCGTCGAAATCGGCTTCATTGCCTTCGGCCAGGCGCGTCTGCTCCTTCTCGATGCCCGCATTATTGAGGGCATAGTCGATCCGGCCATAGACCGACAGCGTTTCCTTGATCAGCGACTGGACTTGCGCATCGATCGATACGTCGCACGGCACGAAGACGGCTTCGCCGCCGGCGTCGAGAATCGCATCAACCGTAGCCTTGCCGCCGGTGATGTCGATATCCGAGACGACGACCTTCAAGCCGCGCGCGGCAAAGGCGATCGCCGCCGCGCGGCCTATGCCGTTGCCCGCGCCCGTGACCAATGCGACCGTGCCCGAAAATAACATGCTCATGGCGTCCCCTGATTGTTTTACTTAAGATATCTGCATCAATTTAGCACGATATTTGGCACGATGCGCCGTTGATGCTTGCCATCTCGCCTGCCGCTCGCGCGCGAGCAAGCCGTAGCTGCGGATGGCCGGCATGTCAGCGGCGTCGCTCGGGCGTGTCGGCCGCAAATCCAGGCGTTCGGCATGCAGGAGCAGGCCGGAAAAATTTCTTGCGGATGGCGTCACTTGCGTTCGCGTTTCATCGTGTAGAGCATGTCGTTCAGAGCGAACGGCACCGTGTCCGCATCGAGCAGGTGGAACTGCAGCTCGGAACAGCCGTTGGTCATCGACGGCACGGGTTCCCGGGCAAAACCGAGGCGGCGGGCAGCCGCGGCAGGACCTTTCAGTCATGCACGGGGTCATACAGGCTGCCCTCGAACAAGCTGTCGAAAGGCTGCGGCTTGCTGTCCGCCGCGATCCAGGGCGCGCGTTCAGCCTTGACGACTTGCCAGGCACCGCTGAAGGTTTCCTGTGCCGCAGCGCAGGCACAGGCGAGCAAGAGCAAAAGCGGGGCGGAGATCGGGGATATCATGCCGCCGCCTCGCACACGTCAACCCAGGCGCCGCCGGTGATTTCCGCCATCCGTGCGGGGCTGATCCTGACCGCCGTATGCGTGGCGCCGGCAGCCGGCAGCACTTCATCGTACTTTTGCAGCGACTGGTCGAGGTAGACCGGCAGGGGGCGCGCCAGGCCGAAGGGGCAAACGCCGCCGACCGGATGCCCGGTCAATTCCATCACTTCTTCCGGCGGCAGCATCTTGCCCTTGCCGAAACGGTCCTTGAATTTCTTGTTGTCGATGCGCGCGTCGCCGCTTGCGACCAGCATCACCGCTTCGCCGTCGCGCAAGCGGAAGGCCAGCGTCTTGGCGATGCGTCCGGGTTCGACACCGTGCGCTTCGGCAGCAAGCGCCACTGTCGCCGTGCTGACATCGGGTTCGATGATGGGAATGTCAATGGCGCGGGAAGCGAAGAATTCTCGTACGGATTGCAGGCTCATGGTGTCGGGCGTTGTTCGGTTCGCCTTATGATACCTGAAGCGCAAACAAAACCGCCGCACGAATGGTGCGGCGGTTTGGCGCTGTCAACGGTGATAGTGATGGCGGTTTGCGCCGTCAAAAGCACCCCGACTTCATGCAGCAGGATTTAAAACAACCTCCGCGAACCGCATGGGCAGGGATCCTTGCGGCCAAGTTTTTCCAAGAGTTCCTTGTCGCCGTGTACGACACGCAGGCCTTTGCCGACCTGCGTCTCGGATGGGAAACCTCTGCGGCGTTTACTC
>DASVYZ010000180.1:0-2830 GCA_036391935.1 Burkholderiaceae bacterium
AGTTCAAAAGCTTCATGCATTGGGACTACGACCCCGATACCGATCCGCAAAACGTGCAGGGCGTGCTCTCGGTCAGCGACCAGACCGCCGAGGAAGTCGGCGGCTTCGTCTGCATCCCCGAAATCTTCCGCAACTACGACAGCTGGCGGCGCGACCAGCCGGCCGACTGGGATTGGTATCGGCCCGACGTGAGCGGGCTGCCCAAGACCAGCGTCTACCTGGAGAAGGGGGACCTTGTCATATTCAACAGCAAATTGTGCCACGGCATACGGCAAAACAAATCGAAGGACAAGGTGCGCATCGCGCAATACATCTCGATGATGCCGGCCGAGGAAGACAATGCCGACATGCGCGAATGGCGCGTCCGCTCCTGGCGCGAGCGCGAAGCGCCCAAAGGTTACAGCCTGCACGGCGACCCGCGCCGTTGGGAACGCGAACGCTATGCCACGGCGCAACTGACGCCGCTGGGCGAAAAACTGTTAGGCTTAAGCACGTGGTAAAGAAGAGCACGGATTGGTATTTTTATACACAACACAGCAGTAGGAGAAGGGCAGCATGAGTGTCGAGTTGAGACAGAAAATCGGTCAATTGTTCATGGTGGGGTTCGATGCGCTGGAAGCAAACGACAACATCAAGCGCCTGATCCGCGAACAGCGCGTCGGCGGCGTGATCCTGTTCCGCCGCAATGTGCATACGCCGCAGCAATTGTCCAACCTGGCACGCGAGCTGCAGGAAATCAATGCCGAAGTGTCCGACTTGCCGCTCTTGATCGCCATCGACCAGGAAGGCGGCATGGTGATGCGCATCGAGCAGGGCGTCACGCCGATTCCCGCCGCGATGGCCTTCCAGGAAGCCGGCTCGGTCGAGGATTGCGAAGCGCTGTCGTTCGTCAACGGCGACGAGTTGCGCCAGATCGGCATCAACATGAATCTCGCGCCCATCCTCGACGTCAACAACAATCCACTCAACCCCGTGATCGGCGTGCGCGCCTTCGGCGAAGATCCAGCCACGGTCTCGAAGTACGGTATCGCCGCCGTACGCGGCTTGCGCCGTGCCGGTGTGATCGCGACGGGCAAGCACTTCCCCGGCCATGGCGACACCTCGACCGACACGCACCACGACATGGCTTCCGTGCCGCACGCACGCGAACGGCTCGACGCCGTCGAACTGGCGCCGTTCAAAGCCGCGATTGCCGACGGCATCGACGCCATCATGACGGCGCACGTCATGTTTCCCGCCATCGAACCCGACCCGACCGTACCGGCCACCTTGTCCAGGGCAGTGCTGACCGACTTGCTGCGCACCGAGATGGGCTTCGATGGCGCCGTGATTTCCGATTGCCTGGAGATGGCGGCGATCTCGGAAGGCGTGGGCGTGCCCAAGGGCGCGGTCGAAACACTCAAGGCCGGCAGCGACATCGTGCTGATCTCGCATCACCTGGAACGCCAGCTGGCCGGCATCGACGCCGTGACCAAGGCCGTCGAATCCGGTGAAATTCCCATTGCGCGCATCGACGAGGCCGTGGCGCGCGTGCGCCGCTTGAAACACAGCCCGGCCGTGGCGCAATGGCGCGAGCGCCCGGCGCAACCTGCCGGCTTGATGAAGCCCGACGCCGTGGCACTGTCGCTGCGCGTGCAAAAAGCGGCGGTGCGCACCGCGGGCGCCTATCGCCCGCTGGAGCGCAAGCTGCCCGTCAAGCTCATCACCTTCGAAGTCCGCTCGCGCACCGAAATCGACGAAGTCGCGCTGGCGCGCAACAAGGAGCCACGCAGTTCGATGCTGCCTGGCCTGCAGGATGCCGGCCTGAACGTGCGCGAATTCGCCCTGTCGGCCGAGCCGAGTGCCGACGAGTTGGCGCAGGCGCGCGCCTTCACCGAAGGCGCGCAACAGATCGTGGTGCAAAGCTATAACGCCGTGCTCGTACCGGCCCAGCAGGAATTCATCAAGTCCATGCCGCAGGACAAGTTGTGGCTGGTTGCGGGGCGCCTGCCTTATGACCTCGATCTTGCGCCAAATGCACAGGGAAGATTGGCGAGCTTCGGCTGCCGGCCGGCGGCCTTGGTGCCGATCGTTGAAAAACTCGCGGGTTAATTGCGAGCTTTTCCGTCCCATGTTTCGTTTCGCACCAGCGCAAGCGTCGCCGCGATCACCGCATCGGGCCTGTCCTTCTGCGGAATATGACCGCACCGCGGCAGCTTGAGCAAACGGCAATGCGGCTGCACCGCCGCAATGCGGTCCACTTGCTCCATCGTGCCGTACTCGTCCTCCTCGCCCTGGATCACGAGCAGGGGACAACGTATGCGCGCCGTCTCCGCTTCGATGTTCCAGGTGCGGAAAGCCGGTGACGACCAGGCATCGCTCCAGCCATAAAACGGCGAATCGGGTTCCTTGTGATAGCGCGCGAGATTGGCTTTCAGGCCGCCTGCCTGGTAACTCTCCACCGTGCGTGCGATACCGTCCAGGCTCATCTGCTCGACAAACACATGCGGCGCCAGCACAATGGCACCGGCCACCGCCTGCGGATGGGACGCCGCATGCAAGAGGGAGATCGAGGCACCGTCGCTGTGTCCGAACAACCAATACGGTTTGTCGTCGAGCGCGAGCGCGCGCAGCAAGGCAGGCAATACCGCGTCGGCCTGCTTGTGCAGATAGTCGGGCCGCCATTTCACCTCCGGCGGGCGCGGCGTGGAGTTGCCATAGCCCGGACGCGAATAAACCAAGCCGCGCATGCCGGCCGCATCGCACAGCCGTTGCGGAAAATCGCGCCACAGCGCAATGGAACCAAGGCCTTCGTGGAGAAAAACGATCAGCGGCGCACCGGGCTCCCGCG
>DASVYZ010000181.1:0-4158 GCA_036391935.1 Burkholderiaceae bacterium
GCCCGCTATTGCCGGCCGAAACCGCACAATTCCTCATGCAGCAGGATTGGCTGCAGTTGGCCGGAAACCATGAAAGGCAAATACTCGAGTATGAACCCGGCAGGGGTAGCGAATCGGACCGCTTTGCCGCATCGAGGATGACGCCGGAGATGCTGGCCTGGATCAGGAGCTTGCCGCCGGACCTGCGAATCGATGGCTGCGTGCTGCTGTGCCACGGCACACCGACTTCGGATTTGCAATATTTCATGGAATCGGTCGACGAGCATGGCGCACGCATGGCCAACGCCGCCGAAATAAGCGCCCGGCGAGGCAACGCCGATGCCCGCGTGATCTGCTGCGGCCATACTCACGTGCCGCGCATGCTGCGCATGGCCGACGGCGCGCTCATTATCAATCCCGGCAGCGTGGGCTTGCAGGCCTACGATGACGACCATCCCTATCCGCATGTGGTCGAGAACGGTTCGCCGGATGCGCGCTACGCCATCATCGAACGGCGCGAAGGCAAGTGGCAAGCAATGCTGTTCGCCGTGCCCTATGATTTCGAACCGATGGCCAGGCTGGCCGAAACCAATGGCCGGCCCGATTGGGCCGTCGCCTTGCGCACCGGCTACATGTCGGCCTGAACTATTCCTTTATTGCTTCGATACTGAAGTAGAGCGTGGCCTCGTCGGCCACGAAGGGAGCATAACGGCCCAAACCGAAATCCGAACGCAGGATTTTCGCGCTGCCGTTGGCGCCGCAGGCATGCTTGAGATACAACAGCATGAAGCGGCAGGCAAAGTGGCTGACTTCCAGCGTCACCGGTTTGGTGACGTCCTTGATCGTCAAATCGCCTGTCACACGCACCAGCTGATCGCCGTCGAATTCCATGGAATTCGAGTGGAAATGCATGGTCGGATAAGTTTTGGCATCGAAGAAGCTGTCCGACAGCAAGGTCTTGTCGAATTCATCGGAGCCCGTCGAAACCGAGGCCGACTCTATCGTCAGGTCCACGCTGCCGCTTTTGGCATCGAGGTCGAGCTTGACGGTTCCGCTTTGCCGGTTAAAGCGGCTGCGCTGCAGCGACAGGCCCCAATGCATGTATTCAAAGGAAGTAAATGTGTGATCCGGATCGATGCGATACGACGTCTCCTCGGCTTTCGCCCTGCCCAATACCGGCAGGCAGGCCAGGAAAATCGCCGTCCGTACCCAAGCTTTTCTGTTCAACTTCATTGCCGGCATTCCTCCTCCTTTGTCCGAAGGCAGAATAATACGTCTTCTCGATGAGACAGCGCTGGACAGCGGCCAAGAATTACATTAGTGTCAATATCAGAAGGAAATGTCCCTCCCACCGTGTCCACCTCCGTCTCTCACTCGAAAAGCAGCACGCCGCCGGGCCGTTTCAGGTCCAAACTTTCGCTGCCCGCGCTGCTGGTGCTCGCGGCGGGCCTTGCCATCACGATCTTTGCTTTCGCCGCAGCGCGCCATGCCGAGTTCGAGCGCATCGATCAGGATTTGCAGCGGCGCATGGACGAACGTTTCGTGGCGGTGATCAACGGTTATCGCAATGCGCTGGAAAGCATCTTGAATGTCAACCGCCTGTTCGACGTGCACCCCGACGTCACGCGCGAACAGTTCGAGAATTTCACCCGCCCTATTGTCGCACGCCATCCTTACATCCAGGCATTCGGCTTCGAACGCGCAATCACGGCAGCCGAGCGTGCCGGCTACGAAGCGCAGATGCGCAAGATCAATCCCGACTTCAGGATCACGCAACTGGATCACAACCGGCGTATTGCCGTGCCGGGCCAGCCGGACTACCTGGTCGTCGACTACATCTCGCCGCTCGAAGGGAACATCGCGGCCCTGGGCCTGGATGTGACAAACAATGCCTCCATCATGCATGCCGGCGAGATGGCGCGCCAATTGCGCCTGCCGGTTGCCACCGATCTGTTCCGTCTGGCCCAGGGCAACAGCGAGCAATGGGGTTTCCTGGTCAGCTTGCCGGTCTACGCGCAAGAGAAGGGCAAGCAAAGGCTGGCCGGTTTTACAACCGCGGTATTCCGCTCCCAGGCCCTGGTTGAAGGCGCCCTGGCGGCTGCCGACCTGCATCCGCTGCCCGGTATGGAATTCAAAGTCTATCTCGGCGCCGTTGGCGATGCCGCGCACACTGTGTATCTGCATCGCGAAAGAGTGGAGCCGTCAGAGCCGGAATCCATCTTTCCGCACTGGCTGTTCTTCGACCGGCCGGCCCCCATCGTCCACAGTTTCGACGCGGCCGGCAAGACCTGGCATATCGAGGCCATCGCCGAAACCGATTTCTTCGCCTCGCGCGCGAGCCGCGCCCTGGGCATCCTGGTGCTGGGCACCGCCTTGACCGTCCTGCTCGCACTGTATATCCAGTTCCAGGCCGATCGTTCGCGGCGGATTGCCGCATTGGTCGAGAAGCGCACCGACGAATTGGTCAAGGCCAACCGGCTGCTGGCGCAGGATAACGAGGCCAGGCGCGTGGCGGAACAAGCCCTGCGCATGCGCGAACGCGCCATCGAAGCGAGCAATAACGCCGTCATCATCACCAGCGCCGTCGCCCCCTTGTTCCCGATTGAATACGTCAACCCCGCTTTCGAGCGCATCACCGGCTTCAGCGCGCAAGAGGTGATAGGGAAAAGCTGCAACATCCTGTGGGGCAAGGATTCGGAACAGAGCGGCATGCACGAAATCCTGCAAAGCGGCATGGAACAGCGTGAAGGCCATGCCACGATGCGCAACTACCGCAAGGATGGCACGCCCTTCTGGTGTGAAATCTTCATCGCCCCCGTGCGCGACGATGCCGGCAAGGTGGAACACTTTGTCGCGATCCAGTACGACATCACCGAGACCCGGCATTACCAGGAAGAGCTCGAAACACTGGCCAGCCGCGACAGCCTCACCGGCCTGGCCAACCGCAATCTGTTGAACGACAGGCTCAGCCAGGCCATCGTCCATGCCTCCAACCACCGGCAAATATTGTGGATCGCCTATCTTGACCTGGACCGCTTCAAGTTCGTCAACGACACGGTCGGCCACAAGGTAGGCGACCGCCTGCTGCGCCAGGTGGCCCGCCGGCTCGAAGCCGCTCTGCGCAACAGCGACACGGTAGCGCGCGTCGGAGCCGACGAATTCATCCTGGTGCTGGAAGAACGTGCCGACGAACTCGAAGTGGCCGATGATTTGCAAAACCTGCTCGATGCGATCGCCAGGCCGCTCACCGACGAAGGGCACGAATTCTTCCTCACCGGCAGCATCGGCGTCGCGGCCTACCCCGATGACGGCAACGACGCCGGGACGCTGATCAAGCACGCGGACATCGCCATGTACCGCGCCAAGGAACTGGGCCGCAACAACGCGCAATTCTTCACCGCGATGATGAACCAGCGTGCGCTGGAACGGCTGCGCATCGAAAGCGATTTGCGCAATGCGCTGGAGAGGCAGGAATTCCTGCTGCACTATCAGCCGCAAGTCGATTTGAATACCGGCCGCGTACTCGGCGTCGAAGCCTTGCTGCGCTGGCAGCATCGCGAGTTGGGCCTGGTGCCGCCGGGCCGCTTCATCGCACTGGCCGAGGAGACTGGCCTGATTGTGCCCATCGGCGCCTGGGTGCTGCATACCGCCTGCCGCCAGGTGAAGCAGTGGCAGGGCGAAGGCCTGGGCCCATTGCGCGTGGCAGTCAATCTCTCTGCACGCCAGTTCGGCCAGAAAGACCTGGTGGAATCGGTGGCGGAAACGCTGCTCGAAACCGGGCTCGATCCGGCCTGCCTCGAGATCGAATTGACCGAGAGCCTGGTAATGACCGACGTCGAGCGCGCCATCGGCGTGCTGCGCAACCTGAAATCTCTCGGCGTGAAGCTGTCGATCGACGACTTCGGCACCGGCTATTCGAGCCTGTCCTATCTCAAGCGCTTCCCCATCGACGTGCTCAAGATCGACCAATCCTTCGTGCGCGACATCGCGCTCGATCCCGAAGACGCGGCAATCGCGGCTGCCATCATTTCCCTGGCGCACAGTCTCAAGCTGCACGTGATCGCCGAAGGAGTGGAAACCGAAGCGCAATTGACCTTTCTGCGCCGCCACGGCTGCGACCAGATGCAAGGCTACCACTTCAGCAGGCCGCTCGCGGCGGCCGACCTGCAGCGGATGCTC
>DASVYZ010000182.1:0-1850 GCA_036391935.1 Burkholderiaceae bacterium
ATGAATACCGCAACCAGCACCCCGCGCAGCGATGCGCCCGCCGCCATGACCGCCTCGAAAAAACAATGGCTGTTCGAATACAGCATGCCCCTGCTCTACATCGCCCTGTTCGCGGTGCTCTCGTTCACGGTGGAGAATTTCTTTTCCGTACCCAACATCGTCGGCCTGACGCTCTCGGTGGCGCAGATCGGCATGGTCGCCTGCACCATGATGCTGTGCCTGGCTTCGCGCGACTTCGATCTCTCCATCGGCTCGACCATCGCCTTTGCCGGCGTATTCGGCGCCATCGTCATGCAAAACACCGGCAGCGCTCTGGCCGCCGTGGCAGCGGCTCTAGCAGCGGGGGCCCTGATCGGCGCCGGCAACGGCATCCTGATCGCCTACCTGCGCGTCAATGCGCTGATCGCCACGCTGGCCACCATGCTGATCGTGCGCGGCCTGGCCTTCATCGTCTCGCACGGCCAAGCCGTCGGCATCGACAACGACGCCTTCATCGATTTCGGCGATGCGCGCCTGTTCGGCATCCCGGCCCCGGTGCTGGTGACGACGGCCTGCTTCGTCGTGTTCGGCGTGCTGCTCAACCACACCGTGTTCGGGCGCAATACGCTGGCCATCGGCGGCAACCCGGAAGCGGCGCGCCTGGCCGGCGTGAAGGTGGAACGCCTGCGCGTGCTGATCTTCCTGCTGCAAGGCGTGGTCACGGCCATGGCCGGCCTGATCCTGTCCTCGCGCATCACCAGCGGCCAGCCCAATGCGGCACAGGGTTTCGAACTCGACGTGATTTCGGCTTGCGTGCTGGGCGGCGTGTCCCTGCAGGGCGGCAAGGCCCGGATAGTCGGCGTGGCCGTCGGCGTGCTGATCATGGGCACGGTCGACAACGTGATGAATCTGCTGAACGTGGATGCGTTCTACCAATACCTCGTGCGCGGCATCATCCTGCTGGCCGCCGTGCTGCTCGACCAATTGAAGACACGCGGTGCGCGCTAAACGTCTCTTGCCGCTCTTCCTGGCGCTGGCCTTGCCGGCGCTGGCCGACGAAAGTGCCAAACCCTTCCTGGCCGGCGGCGACGTCTCGGTCCTGCCCTTGATGGAAGCCCATGGCGCGCGCTACTACGACCGCGCCGGGCATCAGGGCGATGCGCTGGAAATCCTGCGCGACTCCGGCTTCCGCATCGTGCGCCTGCGCCTGTATGAAGCACCCGGCAGCGGCCACGGCCACGACGGCTATTACTGGCCCGACGATTCGATGAACCTGGACGATCTGCTGCGCCTGGCAAAGCGTTCCGCCAAGCTCGGCCTGCAGATCGAATTGACGCTGCATTACAGCGACTTTTGGACCAATTCCGAAACGCAAAGCCTTCCTTCGGCCTGGGCCGCGCAATTGCGCGCCCTGCCCAACGATGCGGCACGCTTCGCGCGGCTGCGCACGCTGGTGTTCGAGCACACGCGCGACGTGGTGCAGGCCATGTGCGCCCAGGGCACGCCGCCGCAATACGTCTCGATCGGCAACGAGATCGAAGCCGGCTTCCTGTATCCCTACGGCAGGGCGACCGAGGAGAACTGGCCGCGCCTGGCGCAATTGCTTGAAGCCGGTTATGAAGGCGTGAAGGCGGCCAACCCCGACAGCCAGGTCGTGCTGCATCTCGACGGCGCGGGCGACTTCGAGAAGTACCGCAATTACTTTGACCACGTGAAGGCCGGCGGCGCGCATTGGGACGTGATCGGCATGTCTTACTATCCGTTCTGGACGCGCAAGACTATCGAGCAAGTGGTGGCATTCAACCGCGAACTGGTGAAGCGCTACGACAAGGACTTGATGGTGATGGAAGTCGGCTTCAACTGGCGCCCCA
>DASVYZ010000183.1:0-3667 GCA_036391935.1 Burkholderiaceae bacterium
TGCGCGTCAGGTCTTCCTCTGTCTTGGCGTCGACGACGGTAAACTCTTCATTGTCGAGCACAAGCTGCTTGACATCGGAGAGGGTGATATAGGAGCTGGTCTGCGTGTCGTAAAGACGACGATTAGGGTACTTTTTGATCAAACGCTCGGCCGTCTTTTTTGTACTAGTCATTGAAGGTCCTGTTGTATTGCGTCGCAACGCATGGCGAGTCAATTTTAACGAAACGAACGCACGTTCGTCTCAGCCTGATTCCAGTATAGTGCGAGAATTCAAGGGATTATGCAATCCCTTCAAGTTTCAAGCATGCTGCGACGCAGCATGAGCGCTGCGCCGCAACAGACTCATCCCATATGGAGCCCCCCGTTCAAGGAGAAGTCCGAACCCGTGGCATACCCGCCCTCATCGGATGCGATCCAGGCCACGATGGAAGCGATTTCTTCGGGTTCGCCGAGGCGCTTGACGGGGATGCCGGCCACGATCTTTTCCAGCACTTCGGGGCGGATGGCGCGCACCATGTCGGTCCCGATATAGCCCGGCGACACGGTGTTGACGGTCACGCCCTTGGTCGCCACTTCCTGCGCCAGCGCCATGGTAAAGCCGTGCAGGCCGGCCTTGGCGGTAGAATAGTTGGTCTGACCGAACTGGCCCTTTTGGCCATTGACCGAGGAAATGTTGATGATGCGTCCCCAGCCGCGCTCGATCATGCCGTCTATCACCTGCTTGGTGACGTTGAACAGCGAATTGAGGTTGGTGTCGATGACGGCATGCCAGTCTTCCTTGGTCATCTTGCGGAACTGGCCGTCGCGCGTGATGCCGGCATTGTTGACCAGCACATCGACCTCGCCGACTTTGGCCCTGACCTTTTCGAAAGCCGCCTTGGTCGAATCCCAGTCCGAGACATTGCCCTCGGAAGCATGCACGTCGAAGCCTTCGGCGCGCATTTCGGCGATCCATTTGTCCTTGCGCGTTGAATTCGGGCCGCAGCCCGCCACGACAGTGAAACCGTCGCGGCTCAACCGCTTGCTGATGGCAGTTCCGATTCCACCCATGCCGCCTGTTACATATGCTATGCGTTTTGCCATCTTGGCCTCCTTCGGTTGAACAAACTTTTTTTATTCTGCCTTCACTTTGACGTACCGGCCCGGTGCCGCTTCAATCGGCGGATATTTCTTCGATCCTTGTCTGACCGGCGCCTTGATTTCCTGGCCCGCGTTTTCAGCCAGGAATTCTGTCCATTCGGGCCACCAGCTCCCCGGATATTCCGTGGCGCCCGCGAGCCAGTCATCGGCTTGCGAAGGCAGGCTCTCGTTGCTCCAATAGCTGCGCTTCTTCTTGGCCGGCGGATTGATCACGCCGGCGATGTGGCCCGATGCGCCGAGCACGAAGCGGTTTTGCTGCGGATTTTTCGGATTGAGCAGATAGGTGGAGGCATAGGCTGCCATCCAGGGCACGATATGGTCTTCGCGCGAGGCATAGATGAAGGCCGGCGCATCGATGGCGGCGAGGTCGACCTTGTTGCCGGCAACCGTCAGCTTGCCCGGCACCTTCAGGCTATCTTCGAGATAGAGATTGCGCAGGTACCAGCAAAACATCGGGCCGGGCAGATTGGTGCTGTCGCCGTTCCAGTACAAGAGATCGAAGGCCGGCGGGAATTCGCCCTTGAGATAATTGGCCTTGACGTAATTCCATACCAGGTCGTTCGGCCGCAGGCTGGAAAAGGCCGACGCAAAATCGCGGCCCGGCATCAAGCCGCCATGGCCGATGGCTTGCTCGCGCATCGCCACTTGCGCCTCGTCGATATAGACGTCGAGGATGCCGGTGTCGGAAAAGTCGAGCAGCGATGTCAACAGCGTGATGCCGGCAGCCGGGTGTTCGCCGCGCGCGGCCAGTACGGCCAATGCCGTCGAGAGTATCGTGCCGCCGACGCAGAAGCCGAGCACGTTGATCTTGTCCTGGCCCGAGATTTCCTGCACTACGTGAATCGCCTTGATCGCGGCGTCTTCAATGTAGTTGTCCCATGTCAGCTTGCTCAGCGAGGCATCAGGGTTGGCCCAGGAGACGAGGAACACGGTATGGCCTTCGGCCACGGCATGGCGCACCAGGGAATTGTCCGGCTGCAGGTCGAGGATGTAGAACTTGTTGATGCAGGGCGGGACGATCAGCAAGGGCCGCTCGTAGACCGTATCGGTCAGCGGCTTGTACTGGATCAACTGGAACATGGCGTTTTCGAACACCACCTGGCCCTCGGTTGTCGCCACGTTCTTGCCGACTTCAAAGGCGGAATCGTCGCTTTGCGAGATCTTGCCCTTTTGCATGTCGGCCAGCATGTTGGCAATGCCCGTGGTCAGGCTCTCGCCCTTGGTTTCGACAATCTTTTGCTGCGCTTCAGGATTGGTGGCGAGGAAGTTGGCCGGCGACATGGCGTCGATCATCTGCTGCACCGCAAAGCGGATCTTTTGCTTGATGCGCGGCGAGGCTTCGACATGCTCGGCCAGCTTCAGCAGGAAGCGCGAATGCAGCAGATAGCTTGCTGCCTGGAAGGCATACAGCGCATTCGAATGCCAGGCCGGCGAATCGAAGCGGCGGTCGCCGATTTCCGGCACCTTGCCCATCATCAATTCCTGGCACAGCGCGCCCATCTCGCTCATGTATTCGCCCTGGAGCTTGGCGGCCACGCCGGGGTCGATCAGCTTGCCCAATTCGCCGATGGCGCCCGGCGCCATGCCAGGCATTTGCTGGTGCTTCATCCAATCCTGCCATGAGGTTGGGTCGGCCATCTTGGTCAGCCAAGGCGGCGTCATCGATTGGAAATCGAAATCCTTCATGGCCGCGTCCCCTTCGATTCAGCTATATCGAACTCTGCTTTATCATATGGCGTTTGATCATATGGCTTTTGATTCGCCACCCCTGCCATGCCCATCCTGTATATCGTCGCCATCGGTTGGATCTATGTCGTGTTGATGATGTCGGTCGCCGAAACTTCGGTCATCGCGGGTATCGCGACCTTCCTGTTCTACGGGGTCTTGCCGCTGGGTGTTATTCTATACTTAATGAATACGCCGAAGCGCCGCACCGCGCGCGCCGAGGCGGAAAAATTGCGTCGCGCGCAGATGCGGCCAATATCCACGGTTGCGGATGAGTCGCAAGAAATCAAGCCGGATCCTTGATCCACACCAGACTCGCCATGCGGCCTGTGATGCGGTCGCGCCGATAGGAGTAGTAGGCCCCGTCCGTGACCGTGCAGGCATGGCCGCCGCCGACTTCATCGACACCGGCTTGCTGCAGCAGGAAGCGCGCGAGCATATAGATATCGGCGAGGAATTTGCCCGGTTTCCCTTCAATGATGCGGAACGCCGCTTCGGCTCTCGCATGACGCGGCAGGAACGCTTGCCTTACCTCGTCGCCCACTTCGAATTTTTGTGGCCCGATGGCCGGCCCGAGCCAAGCCACGATATCGTTCGCACCGGCCGCGCGCATGCGCTCCACCGTGTTTTCCAGCACGCCGGCAACCAAGCCGCGCCAGCCGCCGTGCGCCGCGCCGACAACGCTACCCGCGCTGTCGGCGAACAGTACCGGCAGGCAATCGGCGGTCTGCACCGCGCAAACCTGGCCGGGTTTCGCTGCAATGATCGCATCGGCAGACACGCCGCTGACGGCATTGTCCGC
>DASVYZ010000184.1:0-2127 GCA_036391935.1 Burkholderiaceae bacterium
GCCTTCCCGCCTCACGCCTCGCGCCTCACTGAGCGTGCCTATGTTTGAAAAAATCCTTATCGCCAATCGGGGCGAAATCGCGTTGCGCATCCAGCGAGCGTGCCGCGAAATGGGCATCAAGACGGTGGTGGTCCACTCCGAGGCCGACCGTGAAGCCAAGTACGTCAAGCTGGCCGACGAGTCGGTTTGCATCGGCCCCGCGCCAAGCCCGCTGTCCTATCTCAACATGCCGGCCATCATCAGCGCCGCCGAAGTGACCGATGCCGAAGCGATCCACCCCGGCTACGGCTTCCTGTCGGAAAACGCCGATTTTGCCGAGCGCGTCGAGCAATCGGGCTTCGTCTTCATCGGCCCGCGCCCCGATTCGATCCGCATGATGGGCGACAAGGTCTCGGCCAAACAAGCCATGATCCGCTCGGGCGTGCCCTGCGTGCCCGGTTCGGAAGGCGCCCTGCCGGAGGACCCCAAGGAAATCGTGCGCATTGCACGCAAGATCGGCTATCCCGTCATCATCAAGGCTGCCGGCGGCGGCGGCGGGCGCGGCATGCGCGTCGTGCATACCGAAGCGGCGCTGATCAATGCCGTCACGATGACCAAGACCGAGGCCGGCGCCGCATTCGGCAACCCCGAGGTCTACATGGAAAAGTACCTGGAAAATCCGCGCCACGTGGAAATCCAGATCCTGTCCGACGACTTCAAGAATGCCGTCTGGCTCGGCGAGCGCGACTGCTCGATGCAGCGGCGCCACCAGAAGGTGATCGAGGAAGCGCCGGCACCGGGCATTCCACGCAAGGTCATCGAGCGCATCGGCGACCGTTGCGCCGAAGCCTGCCGCAAGATGGGTTACCGCGGCGCGGGCACCTTCGAGTTCCTCTATGAAAACGGCGAGTTCTACTTCATCGAAATGAACACGCGCGTGCAGGTCGAGCATCCGGTCACGGAAATGATCACGGGCGTCGACATCGTACAGGAACAGATCCGCATCGCCGCCGGCGAGCGCCTGTCGTTCCGCCAGCGCGACATCGAGTTGAAGGGCCACGCCATCGAGTGCCGCATCAACGCCGAAGACCCGTTCAAGTTTACGCCTTCGCCAGGCAAGATCACGGCCTGGCATGTGCCGGGCGGCCCGGGCATCCGCGTCGATTCGCATGCCTATGCCGGCTACTACGTGCCACCCAACTACGATTCCATGGTCGGCAAGGTGATCGCCTTCGGCCCGAACCGCGAGCAGGCAATCCGGCGCATGCAGATCGCCCTGTCGGAAATGGTGGTCGAGGGCATTTCCACCAATATTCCGCTTCACCGCGAGCTGATGGTCGATGCGCGCTTTATCGAAGGCGGCACCAATATCCATTACCTGGAACAGCGCCTGGCCGAGCGGCCCGACTTGAAGCCCCCCGCCGTCCCGCCCAAGGAATAAGATGGCCTGGGTTGAAATTCTTGTCGAAGTCGCGCGCGACCATGCCGAAGCGCTGTCCGATGCCTTGGTGGAAGCGGGAGCGCTGTCGGTGTCGGTTGAAGACGCCGACTTCGGTACCGAAGCGGAACAGCCCATGTTCGGCGAACCCGGCATGGAACCGGTTGCTGCCGCCTTCGAGCGCAGCCGCGTGGTGGCGCTGACCGACGTCGACGTCGATCATGCCGCCCTGGTCCAAGTCGCGGCCGAAGCGATCGGCTTGGCAGCCGTGCCCGCTTTCAGCCTGCGCGACGTTGCCGACCAGGATTGGGTACGCCTGACGCAATCGCAATTCGAACCGCTTCACATCGGCAAGAATATCTGGGTCGTACCGAGCTGGCATGACGCGCCCGATCCCAACGCGCTGGTGCTCGAACTCGATCCCGGCCTGGCCTTCGGCACAGGCAGCCACCCGACCACGCGCCTGTGCATGGAATGGCTGGAAGCGCATGCGCCGCGGCAATTGTCGGTGCTCGACTACGGCTGCGGTTCCGGCATCCTGGCGATGGTGGCGAAAAAGCTTGGCGCCTCGAGCGTCATCGGCGTCGACATCGATCCGCAGGCAATCGCGTCGGCGCGCCAAAACAGCGAACGCAACCGCTGCGAAATCGACTATTATTTGCCGGAACATTTCGCCGATGCGGTGCACGCCCAATCATTCGATATCGTGG
>DASVYZ010000185.1:0-4842 GCA_036391935.1 Burkholderiaceae bacterium
GACGTGGCGATGGCGCTGTGGGCCCAGGGCCATGGCTTGATCGCGCTGTACCGGGCCGGCCGCTTCAGTTACGACGCGGCGCAATTCCGTGCGTTTTACCTTCAATCCATAGGAGTGCTGTTCGATGGCATCAAAGCTTGATTCCACATGGCTGGGGCTGGGTGCGCTGGCTACCGTCCTATCCGGTGCGGCATGGTGGCTTGGCACCGGCCTCGCGCCCTGGCACTGGATGACCTGGTTTGCGCCCTTGCCGGTGCTGCTGCTGGCGCCGCGCGTGCGCTGGCTGGCGGCCATGCTTGCCGCAATCGCCGCCGGCTGCTGTGCCGGCGCCAGTTCCTGGCATTACCTGCACGACGTGATCAAGCTGCCGCTGGCGCTCGACTTGATGACCGTGATCACGCCCGGCATCGGTTTCGCCCTGTGCGTGCTGCTGTTCCGCAAGCTCTGGCTCGATGGGCGGCTCGCCTCTGCCGCGCTGGCGCCGCCCGCCTTGTGGGGCACGCTCGACTATCTCGGCTCGCTCGGTTCGCCGCACGGCACCTGGGGCAGTCTCGCTTATACGCAGATGGATGCGCCGGTGGTGATCCAGGTGGCGGCGTTGACGGGCTTGTGGGGCGTGGGCTTCCTGATGCTGCTCTTGCCTTCGGCGGTTGCCGTGGCCTTGCTGCCTGGGCCAGGCATCAAGCCTCGTGCAACGGTCGGCGGCGCAGCCCTGCTGCTGGTTGCCGCTGCCTTCCTCTACGGGCAGATGCGCCTGCAAGAGCCTGCAGAGGGAAGCATGCGCCTCGGCCTGGTCTCGCTCAAGGGCCCGGTGCGGCCGGCGCTCGATTCTGCGGAGGGGCAAGCCATGCTGAAGCGTTACCTTGCCGCCATCGACGGTCTGGCGGCAAAAGGCGCCAAGGCCGTCGTCCTGCCCGAAACCGCTTTTGCGGTGGAACAGGAAAGCATCCCGCAACTGGCGGCGAGCGCCGCGCGGCTCGGCATCGTGATCGATACCGGCGCGGCCGTGGGCGATGCGAAGCAGGGCGAGCGCAACATGGCGCTGGCGTATTCTCCCGCTGCGCCGGCGGCGGCCTATGCCAAGCATCACCTGATCCCCGGTTTCGAAAGCCGCTATCGGCCCGGTACCGGCTATGCCATGGCCCCGGGGATGGCGGATACCGGCCTCGCCATTTGCAAGGACATGGATTTCCACGACATCGGCAATGCCTATGCGGGGCGGGGCGCCCAACTCTTGCTTGTGCCGGCCTGGGATTTTGTGGCCGACGGCTGGTTGCACGGGCGCATGGCCATCATGCGCGGGGTCGAGAGCGGCTTTGCCTTGGCCCGCGCCGCAAGGAATGGCCGCCTGACGCTGTCCGACGACCGTGGCCGCGTGCTGGCCGAGGCTTCCGACGATGCCGGCGATGCGCAACTGGTGGCCGACCTGCCGCTGCGCCATACGCACACGCTTTATGCGGCCTGGGGCGACTGGTTTGCCTGGCTTGAGCTTGCGCTGCTGGTGTTCGTGCTGTCGCGCATACGTTTCGGAAATAGGCAAAATTGATATACCCCCGCGCAAAAAAGGCATAAGCCTCCATCCAAGCCTTTGCCTATGATGGTCTGGCGCCGGACCCGCGTCCGGATTCGGCGTCCACAACAACCATCAGGAGACAATATGAAGCATCCATTCTTGGCGCGCGCGCTTTGTGCGTGTGCGTTTGCATTTTCCGGCTTCATCGGCACGGCGCATGCCGCCACTTTCGCCAACGGTGCCGACGTGAGCTGGGTCGATCAGGAGGAATCGAGCGGTTATTCCTTCGAAAACAGTTCCGGCGTCAAGACCGACCCCTTCGTGCTGCTGAAGGGACTGGGCATCAATGCCGTCCGCTTGCGCGTCTGGGTCAATCCGAGCGGCGGCTGGTGCAACGGGTCCGATACGCTGTACAAAGCGAAGCGCGCGGCGGCGCAGGGCCAGGCCATCATGATCGACTTCCATTACAGCGACACCTGGGCCGACCCCAGCCACCAGACGGTTCCCGCGGCCTGGAGCTCGCATACGGCGGCGCAATTGAGCAGCGACGTCTACAGCCACACCTACGGCATCCTCAACTACCTGAAGTCGAATGGCATCAACGTGAGCTGGGTGCAGGTCGGCAATGAAATCAACAGCGGCATGCTCTGGCCCACCGGCAATACCTCGAACGGTTTCAGCCAGCTTGCGACTTACATCAACAGCGGCTATAACGCCGTCAAGGCGGTCTATCCGGGCGCAAAGGTGGTGATCCACCTGGCCAACGGCTATAACGATTCCGACTTCCGCTGGTTCTTCGACGGCATCAAGGGCGCCGGCGCGAAATGGGACGTGATCGGCATGTCGCACTATCCGCCGGTTGCGAGCTGGCAGACCTACAACAACGAGGTGTCGACCACCATGTGGGACATGGTGGGCCGCTACGGCAAGCCCGTGGTCATCAGCGAGGTCGGCATGGATTGGCAGCAGGCGGCCACGGCCAAGAGCATGCTGAGCGACTTGATTAACAAGGTGAAGGCCTTGGGCAGCAATGGCCTCGGCGTGTTCTATTGGGAGCCGGATGCTTATCCGGGTTGGCAGGGCTATACCTTCGGTGCTGTGAATGCTTCGGGGCAGTTTACTTCGGCCATGAGTGCGTTCTGACCTTTCCGCCGTCGCTTGAAATCCCCTCTCCCGCGCGCGGGAGAGGGTCAGGGTTGAGGATAGCGCAGCCTGGCAGTCTCGCGCAACGCCGCCAACATCGCTTCCGCCCCCGGCGACAATTGATGCCCCTTGCGCGTAACGATGCCGTACACATCCATGCGCAGCGCCAGATCGAACGGCAACACAGCGAGGATGCCGGTATCGAGATGCGTCTGCACCAATTCCTCGGGCAGCACCACGATCATGTCGCTGCCGACCAGCAGGCTGGTGACAACGGATAGGGCGGCGGTCTCCACCGTCTCCTCCGGCATGTCCAGTCCCTGCGAAAGAAACAGCGCGGTCAGGCGGTCGCGCAAAATGCTGCCGTTGGGCGGCAGAATCCATCCCTCATGCACCAGGTCTTTCAATTGCAGGTCGCGGCGTTCGGTCAGCGGATGGCCGGCGCGCGCGATCAGGCTGTGCGGTTCATCGATCAGGGGTTCGAAGTTCAATTCGGCGGCCGATTTGCTGTCGAGGATGCGGCCGATCACGATGTCGAGCGAGCCTTCGCGCAAGCGTTCGATCAAGACCTTGCTGGTGTCGACATGCACCGATACGTGCACCTTGGAATGGCGGCTCTTGAGCAGCTTGAGCGCTTCCGGCACGAGGCCGGTCGAGGGCGTCATCACCGTGCCCAGCGCCACGCGGCCCGAGAGGCCGGACAGCAGCTCCATCACTTCCTGGTAAGCCGCGTCCATTTCGGAGAGGGCGGCGCCGGCGCGGCGGATCAGCACTTCGCCATACCAGGTCGGCACCACGCCGCGCGGCAGGCGTTCGAACAGCTGCACGCCCAGCACGTGTTCCAGTTCGGCCAGGAGCTTCGACGCGGCCGGTTGCGTCAGGTTGGCCGCTTCGGCCGCATGCAAAATGGATCCATGCCGCCCCAACTCCGCCAGGAGCACCATGTGGCGCGTCTTGAGGTGGGAGCGGACGAAACGGTTGGATCCCTGGTCGGACATCTGAATAATAGAGACGCTGGAAAATGAGATTGGCTAGGCGCCGGGCCGAAGACAGTACGATTGTACGGCGAGGCTTGGCAACAACGCCAAGCTCTTTTTCCGGCGCCTCTTACTCATGATAGAGTTGGGTGCGCCCCCCGTCAATCAGGATGTCCGTGGCATTGATGAAGCGCGCCTCGTCGCTGGCGAGGAAGAGCGCGGTGTAGGCCACCTCCTCGGGCCGGCCGATGCGCTTGCACGGCAGCAGTTCGGCTTGCCGCTTGCGCTCGGCTTCGGGGTCGGGGCAGCCGGCGAACCAGGCTTCGATGGCTTCCGTCATGATCAGCCCCGGCGAGATCGAATTGACGCGGATGCCGCGCGCCGCATATTCGATGCCGAGCGAGCGCGTCAATCCGATCAAGGCGTGCTTGGCCACGGGGTAGGGGAAGCAACCGGGAATGATGCGGTGGCCATGCACCGAGGCGATGTTGACCACGCTGCCCGCGCCTTGCGCGAGCATGTGCGGCAAGGCCGCGCGCGTGACGTTCCAGGCGCCGTCGAGGTCGACCGCGAAGCAGCGCTGCCATTGCTCGGCCGTCATCTGCAGCGGATCGGCGAACACGTTCATGCCGGCATTGTTGACCACGATGTCGAGCTTGCCGAAACGTTTCACGGCTTGCTCCACCATGCGCGTTACCGCGTCGGGATCGGCCACGTCGGCGTGCACGAACAAGGCGCGCTCGCCCAGTTCCGCGCGCATGGCGGCCGCCGCCTCATCGTCGCGGTGGCTATTCAATACCACGGCCGCGCCTTCGGCGGCAAACAGCCGCGCCACGGCCTTGCCGATGCCCAGCGTGGAACCGGTGACCAGGGCGACCTTGTTTTGCAATCTGGATGTCATGTCTTATTTCTTGTCGGAAGAGGGAAGCGGCAATGCGGAGGCATTGTCGCGAAATACGTCGATTGCCGGCAGCGCATGGCCGCGGAAATCGAACAGCGTGGTGTTGGAGACGAGGTTGGCCGCCGGCATGCCGTCGCTTTCGCGCAGGGCCCAGCCCACCCCGCGCGCGGCGATCATGATCGGGTCCCAATAAAGCAAGCCGCGCACGCGGTCGGAGGATTTCAAGCCGGCGAACAGTTCGGCCATGAATTCGCGCTGGCCTTCCGGCGTGCTCATCGTGTCGGGATAGGGGCCGTTGTCGCTCAGCT
>DASVYZ010000186.1:0-8708 GCA_036391935.1 Burkholderiaceae bacterium
CAGGTTTTCGAAGATGGCGTTGACGAAGCTTTCGGTCGAGCCGCTGCCGTACAGCGCGGTCGATTCGGCACTGGTGCCGAAGGAATCAACCAGGCTTTTCACGGCGGCATTGGTGCTGTAAGCCGTGGCCAGGGCGGCCGGATCGGTCGGGGCATTGGCGGCTGCCAAGGCTGCCTCGAAGTTTTGCAGGCCGAAGAAGTCGGCCGGGCGGCCGAAATAGGCCACGTAGAGTTGTTGAACCAGAGAGCTGTAGCTAGCTGCGGATGCCATATTTGATGCCTTCCTTAATGGGTATCGAATCCAAATGTCACTGCAAAGTCGCCATGTTGCAATATAGCAACAAGTACTTTTGTGCAGATTGGACCGTATTCTGCCATAACCTTATTTAAAGGCTGTGATGAGCATCACATTGGCATCACTTTTATGAGAAATTTGTTGTAAAAATTTTTGGAAAATTGCTTTTGCGACATTTTTTCGGCAGAGGCATGCCGTCGATTCATTTCGTCGGCACATGTCCGCGGAAACGTCGCCTTACTTCTTGGTCCAGGTGGTCGCCCCGACGGCGTTGATGGATGAGGAATAGTTGGTATTGAATAAATATCCGGCCTGCTGCGCATTGGCGCCGCCGAGATAGCCCAGAATCTGGGCATTGGAATTGATCATGTCGTTCGCCGCGGCATTGGTCAACTGGCCTTTGTTCGGCCCTGCGTTCGCGATGGCGCCTTGGCCGTAAACATTGACCTGCTCACCCGGCGCCACAACGGTCAGCGAAGTGGTGAAGGTGTTTTGCGCAAAGTTGACCGTCAATTGCCCGTTTTCGACGGTCGCAGCCACGGGCTGGTGGCCGGTTACCGTGATATAGGCTTCACTATTCTGCAAGGCGAACGAGGCTTGGCCGCTGCTGGGCAAGACCATTTGACTGTTTGCAGTGCGGGTGATGAAGAACGGGCCAAGATCTGCGCCCTGCAAATACCCCCCCGATTGCAGCTTGGCCAATGCCGCCGAATTCGGCGCGAGGCCGGCATAGGTTTGCCAACGGCCCCACAAGACCTCTTGCGCCGCCGGCGCGGGCGTAGGCGTCGGGGTGGGGGTCGGCGTGGGCGTGGGCGTGGGCGTCGGTGCAGGCGTCAAGACGCCAACCGCCGGCAGGTCGGCACTTTCCTGCGGCGCGAGACTCAGATCGGTGGTCGACAAGGTGGCGTTGCCCACGCTGGAAGCTTTGCTGATCGGTTCGTCGCTGCGGGGCGGCGCCGTCACATCGGGCGCAATGCCATTGCTGTGCAACACCTGCGGCGCGGCATGGCCACGTTGAATCTGCAGCAATTGGCCGACCCTGTCGGCAAACAATTCCCTGCTGTTCGCGCCTTCGCAAGGGCCGCCACCTTCCGGCATGCAAGCGCCACTGAAGCCGCTCATCACGATGCCGCCCGAGGTGACGGTGACGCGCGTCACGTCGGCATCGGTGAAGACGGTAAAGTCGGTCCCGCGCACGCCGATTGCGGCAACCGGGGTATTGAAACGGAAGTTTTCCTTGGCCTTCTTGGCCCCCAAACCGGTGACACTGCGCGCGACACCGCTCAAGAGCTCGAGCTTGACGCGGTTGTTCGAAGGGTTTTGCGTATCGATGTGATAGGCCACGATGCGGGCCCGCGAATTCGGACGCAGAATCAAAAGACCGTTGTCGATGGTCTTCATATAGACATAGCCGTCGGCGCCGGTGCTGATCTCGTCGCCTTCGTTGACGGCGGCGCCCAGCTTCAATTCATGTTCGGCAGCGTGGACTTGCCCCACCACGAAAACCACGTGCGCAGCCTCACCCGCCCAGGCAGCGCTGGCGCTGACTAGCAAACTGGCGGCGACGGCAATCTGACGCAACATGGTTTTCTCCTTCTCCCCGAATTATGTCTTGAATTACGACAAGTTCTGTGATGCTCATCACATTTTACTCTACAATATCTAGTAACATGGCGACTTTACGGAACCGATAGTAACCAGACGTCAACAAATTGTCGGCTTTTCGCCAGTTTTTTCATTGATCCGGTTCAAATATTAAGGAAAAGCGGGTCCTACCACCTTGCCGGTCATGTCACATACATCATCGTTCGAATTCTGCGCGACCGGCAAGGTGTCGCCCCAATGAGCTTGCCTGCTGCGCGCAATCCGGTCTCCGCCATCTCGCTGATCCGTATCGGCATCGGCCTGCTCGCGGTCTTGATCACGGTGTGGGCTGAATCGGCGCCGGGGTGGGATTTTGCCAGCGAGTGGCTGCGCGACCGCTTCTCCCGTCTGCACGCCAGCCGCACGATTGCGGCATCGGACGAGAAACCTTCGCTGTCTCCGCTGACCGCACGCGACAAGGTTGAAAGCAATGTCGACCAGCGCATCCTGCTGGTCGACATCGACGAAGCCAGCCTGGCCGAACTCGGCCCTTGGCCCTGGCCGCGGAAACATTTCACCAGGCTGGTGGAAAACCTCTTGACGACTTATCAGGCGCGCGGCGTGGCGCTGGACGTCGTCTTGCCGGAACCAACCGATGCCGAAGGCGACCTGCGGCTCGGCATTCTGGCGCAAGACGGCCCGGTCGTGATGGCCCAGGCTTTCGAATACGGTCCGCAAAACGAGGCGCTGCGCGTCGGCAAGCTGACCGGCGGCATGGCGCCCGACAAGCGCATGACGCTGGTACCGGCCAGCGGCTACATGGCCAACCATGCCGGGCTGGCACAGGCGGCACACCTGGGCAACGTCGGCTTCGTGCCAGACCCGGACGGCACCCTGCGCCGACTTCCCCTCTATACCGGCTTCGAAGGCCATGCCTATCCGACCCTGGCCCTGGCCTTGTTCCATTGCTGCGCCGAAGGCGGAAGCGGCGCTATCGGCACCCTCGGCACCGACGCGGACGGCTATGTGCGCGTGCCCTTCGAGCGCGACTGGAGCACCTATGAAGTGGCACGCGCCTCCGACATCGTGCTGGAGCGCATTCCGGAGAGCCGCGTCAGCGGGCGCCTGGTGGTGCTCGGATCGTCCTCGCTCGGCTTGACTGATCGCGTCGCGACGCCGCTCCTGGTCAACACGCCGGGCTTCCTGGTGCATGCCGCGCTTCTCTCGGCCCTGCTCGATCAGCGCGACGGCCGCGCGCCGGTCCCCCTGCCCGGGAGATGGATTGCGATCCTGTTCAGCATCGCCGCCACCCTGGCCACCGGCTATATTTTCAGCCGCCGCTCGGCTCTGGCGAGCGCCGCGTCGCTGGCTGCGGCAGCGCTGTTGTGGCTCGCCATCGCCTACTGGCTGGGGCCGCACGATCCCTACTTCTCCATCAGCGGCCCGCCGGCATCGATCCTGTTCCTGCTGGCAGTCGCCGTGCCGTTCAACTGGCAGATTGCGCAGCGCCGTTCGCGCCGGCTGCTCGGCACCTTGCGCCAATACGTAGCGGGCGAAGTGGTCGACGAGCTTTTGCAAAGCGATCTGCAAGACCCGCTGGCGCCGCGCCAGTTGCAGGTGACGACCCTGATCGCCGACATGGAGGCTTACACCTCGCACGTCGAATCGCTTTCGATGGAAGACGCCGCACGCGTGACGCGCGATTTCCTCGATTGCCTGACGCGTCCCGTGCTGGCGCGCCACGGCACGCTCGACAAATATACCGGCGACGGCCTGGTCGCATTCTGGGGCGCGCCCTTGCCGAACCCCGACCACGCCGACCTGGCACTCGATGCGGCGCAAGCCATCGTCGAAGCAGTGCGCGAATTCAGCGACAGGCGGGCCAAGGCCGGCTTGACGCGTTTGCGCGTGCGCATCGGCGTGGAAAGCGGCCAGGCCATGGCAGGCGACTTCGGCACGGCCTTCCGCAGCATCTATACCGCCGTGGGAGATAGCGTCAACGTCGCTTCGCGCCTGGAAGATGCTGCGCGCGACCTGCCGCACGATATCGTGGTGGGCCAAGGCACGGCGGCACTGGCCAGGCGCCATCGCTTCGTCGCCCTGGGCGAGCGCCAACTGCGCGGCAAAGGCAGGCCGACCGCATTGTACGCACTGGATTCGGCGCCGGATTCCGCCCTGGAGGGTCGCGCATGACGCCATGGCGCGCACTGCTGCTCTGCCTGGCGCTGGCGCAAGCCGGCAGCGCCCTGGCGCAGGAAGCCAACCAGCCGGTGCAGACAGCACAGCCCGACCCTTACCTCGACGCGATGCGCGCCATCTCCGACGGCCGCATCGACCAGGCCGAAGATGCCTTGAAGCGCATGATGGAACAGGAACCGCAGCACGCGGGCGCCTGGCTCGACCTGGCCGTCATCCAGTGCGAACTGGGCCATACGCGCGAAGCGGAGCGCCTGTTCAAGATCATCGAGGAGCGCTATGCGCCGCCGCCGGGGATCGTCGAAGTCATCAATAGCCAGCGCAACGGCGGCTGCCGCAACAGGGTGGTGGTGCACGACAAGCTCTCGGTGCTGCTCGGCCGCGGCTACGACACGAACGTCAATCAAGGCGCCAGCAGCCCCTACTTCGCCCTCGGCAGCGGCGCCAACACCCAGGTATTGGATCTGTTGCCGCAATACCTGCCGCAGCATGACCAGTACACGCTGCTGTCGGCCAACTACGTGCGCGATCTCGATGCGCGCGGCGACACGGCGTTCCTGCAATTCCAGGCGCGCGAGAACGACAAGCTGACGCATTACGACACCGCTTCGCTCCTGGTCGGCTGGGACAGCCCGTGGCGCATCGGCACCTGGAATACCCACACGACCGGCACAGCCGGCCTCCTGACCCTGGGCGGCCGGGAATACCAGCGCCAGGTGCAATTGCAGGAGCGCCTGACGCCGCCGCTGCACCTGCCCGATCACTTCCAGCTCAACCTGTTGGGAGCCCTGTCCTACGTCGAATATCCGACCCTGGTCAACTTCAACGCCGCGACCGACGAACTCGACGCCCAACTCCAATACCAGACGCAAAACACCGCGGCGCAGCTCACCGTTGGCGCCCTGTTCGACCACGGCAATGCCGCGCGTCTCGGCGGCGACCGGCACGGCTGGCAAGCCGGCATCATGCTCAACAGCCATTTGGGCGAACGGCTGAATTCGGAGCTCGGATGGACTTGGCAGCGCTGGGACGGCGAATCGTCCTATTCCCCGGGGCTGATCGAACAAAAACGCAAGCAGGATACGCAAACCTTCCGCGCCGGACTGATCATGCCGCTGCGGCGCGACCTCGCGGTGGAACTCGAATGGCGCCGCATCTTGAACGATGAGAACATTTCCCTGTTCGAATACCACGGGCAATTGCTGCAGTTGAGCCTCAAGTGGCAAAACTTTTGATCGCCAACGCCATGCAACACGAATTGATCATCCTTTTCGTTCTCGGCCTGGGCGTCACCGTGCTGGGCTGTCTCGCCCCCAAGCATTGGTTCCCGGTGCTGCCCAACGACAAGCTGTTGCATTTCCTCGCTTTCGGCGCGTTGAGCCTGCTGGCCGGCAGGATCGCATCGACCTGGATGGAACTTGTTGCCTGGATGCTAGGTCTGTTGGCGGCCGGCGCGATCATTGAAGGTCTGCAGAACCTGATTCCAGGAAGAAACTTCTGCTGGCGCGACATCGTGGCCAATGCGGCCGGCATCGCCGCCGCCGCGACGTGTTCGAAAGTGGTGTTGGGAATCTGAAATTGCAGCCGGACTATAATTCGACAATTAAGCAGGAACGCATCTCGATGAGCGAACAAACCAAAGAATTGCCGAATCTGCACGCCGGCAGCGCGATGATGCCGGCGCCGGAACACATGCCGGTGCCGGTCGCGCTCAAGCCGCGCCTGGTCAAGGTCAGCCAGATCAATTTCCGCAAGATTCCGCTTCTGGCCGACTTGACCGATGAAGAGCTGGCCAAGCTGCAGGCCGACTTGCGCATCCGCAAATTTTCGCGCCGTGAAGTCGTGCTGCAAAAGGGGGCGATCGGCGACAGCCTGCTATTCGTGCTGGTCGGACAACTGCAAGTGGTGGACGTGACGGAAGACGGCCGCGCCATCGGCTTGCGCATGCTGGCACCGGGCGACTTCTTCGGCGAAATCGCCGTCATCAACGGCACCACGCGGTCAGCCTCCGTGCTGGCCTTGGGCGAATCGCTGGTGGGCTTTCTGCCGTCGGCGATGGCCTTGCACCTGTTCTCGCATTCGCCTTCGGTGGCACGCCTGATGCTGCGCCATCTGGCGGAGAAGATCCACCGCGATTCGGAATTCCGTGCCCTGCTCTCGATCCACAATACCTCGCGCCGCATCTTCACCTTTCTGCAAATGTTCCGCAAGACACTGCCTAACGGCGTCGAAGTGATCGACGGTTTGCCGACGCACCAGGATATCGCCAACATGATCAATACCAGCCGAGAGACCGTCACGCGTGCGATCCTCTTCCTGGTACAGCATGGCATCGCCGAAAAAGACACGCACCGGCTGGTACTGCACAAACCGGCCGAATTCCAGAACCTGCTGCGCGGCAACCCTGCATGAGAGGCCCGCATTTCCCGCTCCTTCGTCGCGCATGGGAAGGAGCCCGTCCTTGATCGCGCCGGCCATGCTCAAGGGAGTCTGGGCTTATCGCGGCTTCATCAAGGGCAGCGTCAAGCGCGAATTCCAGTCCAAGTATCGCAATTCTCTGCTCGGCGCCGCCTGGACGGTGTTGAATCCGCTGGCCATGATCCTGGTATACACCGTAGTGTTTGCCCAGGTCATGAAAAGCCGCCTGCCCGGCAGCGATTCGACCTTTTCCTACAGCATCTATTTGTGCGCCGGCGTATTGACGTGGGGCTTGTTCGCCGAAATCGTCAACCGTGCCAAGGACGTGTTCCTCGATAATGCCAACCTGATCAAGAAGGTCAATTTTCCGCGCATCTGCCTGCCGTTGATCGTGGTGCTGTCGGCCGGCCTCAATTTCGCCATCATCTTCGGCCTGTTCACCGCTTTCCTGATTGCCAGCGGCAACTTCCCCGGCGCGGTCTTCCTCGGCCTGATCCCGGTTGTCGCCATCCTGGTGCTGTTTGCCATCGGCCTGGGCATCGTACTTGGCGTACTGAACGTGTTCTTCCGCGACGTCGGGCAATTGTTCGGCATCGTGCTGCAATTCTGGTTCTGGTTCACACCCATCGTCTATCCGCTGGCAACGCTGCCGGACAAGGTCAAGGTCTTGATGAACCTGAACCCGATGGCTTCCCTGATCGCCGCTTGCCAGGAAGTATTGGTGCAAGGGCGCTGGCCGCAATGGATGGCGCTGCTGCCGACCTTGCTGATCGCTCTCGCGCTATGCATGCTCGGCCTGCTGCTGTTCCGCAGCCATGCGGGCGAAATGGTGGATGAATTGTGATGGGTGCGATCAAGGTTTCAAAGCTGGGCAAGGCCTACAAGCGCTACGCGAGCCAATGGGCGCGTCTGGCCGAATGGCTTTCGCCCCCATTTCTGTCCGAGCGCCGCCATCACGAATTGAAATGGGTGCTGCAAGACATCGACATCGACATCAAGCCCGGCGAATCCGTCGGCTTGATCGGCATCAATGGCGCGGGCAAGAGCACGCTCTTGAAGCTGATCACCGGCACCTCGCAGCCGACGGTCGGCAGCGTGGCGACGCAGGGACGCATCGCGGCCCTGCTTGAATTAGGCATGGGTTTCCACCCGGATTTCACAGGCCGGCAAAACGTGCTGATGTCGGGCCAGCTGATCGGCATGTCCGCTTCCGAAATCACCGCCTTGATGCCCGAAATCGAGGCTTTCGCCGAAATCGGCGAATACATCGACCAGCCGGTGCGTGTGTATTCCAGCGGCATGCAGGTGCGGCTTGCATTCTCCGTTGCCACGGCGGTGCGGCCCGACATCTTGATCGTGGACGAAGCGCTGGCCGTGGGCGACGTGTTCTTCCAGCAGAAGTGCTATGAACGCATCCGCGGCTTTTGCGAAGCCGGAACCACGCTCCTGTTCGTCTCGCATGCCATGGGCACGGTATATTCGCTGTGCGACCGCGCCATCCTGCTTTCGGAAGGGCGGGTTGCGCTCGATGCTTCGCCACGCGAAGTGATCGACCTGTACAACGCGCAACTGCTGCGGCGCCAGGGTAAGGGTTCAGCCAATGTCACCGTGATCGACAGCGATGCGGAAGGCAATGTCGGCTCGTTTTCCAGCGACGGCGCCGCGATCGGTTCGGTCGAACTGCTGATGGACGGGCATCCCGCCAGCGCCGTGGTCAGCGAATCGCTGGTGACGGTGAGGGTACGCGTGCGCTTCGAGCAAGGCTATCGCGACCCGCACATCGGCTTCCAGATCCGCAATGCGCGCGGCGAAGCGGCCTTCATGACCAATACCTATTGCATGAACCGCAGCATCGGCCCCGTCGCGCAAGGCGAGGAAATCGTCGCCGAATTTTCCTTCAAGATCGGTCTGGCCGAAGGCGAATACACCATCACTTCGGGCGTAGCCGAAGGCGGCGCCGGAGAAGGCGAATTCAACCAGACGCTGGCGCGATCGCAGGACGCCAAGGCTTTCACCATCGTGCGCAACATGGATGCCATCCTGTGGAGCGGCTTCTACAATCTCGACCCGACCTGCACGCTGCATCGTCAACAACAAGAACAATTGGTTTCATGAAGTTACTCGTCACCACCTCGCAATCGCTGCTGCTGGTCGATACCGGCAGCGGCAGCCATACCGCGCTCGACCGAGGCCGCGGCCTGTATTACGGCATCGCC
>DASVYZ010000187.1:0-6646 GCA_036391935.1 Burkholderiaceae bacterium
TGCGCAAATATAGAGGATGCTACGAGGTGCTGAGCAGTGTGCCGGCCAACTACATCATCGACGCGGTTGTTGGCGCTGAGCGAAGCCCAACATCTGCGGCTCGAATCGACAACTGTGTAGGCACGGCCTCGCAGTGTGGGGCTTCGCTCTGCGGCAACCGCATTGAGTGCGTCAAGTTGCCAAAACCGCGTTTCGGCGCGGTTTTTTGTTGCCGTGCGCCCGACACAAATCCCCTCGTTGCCTCGCATTCCTCGGTAAAATCGAAAGATATCCACCAGACCAAGGAAGCAATCATGATGGTCAAACAATTGGCCGTAGGTTCGATGGCAATCGTTTTGCTCTCTGCAATGGGCTTGTCTGCCTGCAAGCCTTCCAACGACCCGCCGCCCGACATCATCAAGACCCAGCGTGACGCGCTGAACAAGGCCAAGGCGGTCAAGGATGTGACGGCGCAATCGGCGCAAGAGCAGCAAAAGGCGGCCGATGAGCAAACCAAGACTGAGGATGCTGCCGCCTCGGCAGCCGAAAAATAAGCCGGGCAGGAAATCGCTGGCTTGCTAAAATTGCCATGACTTGGCGATAAACGCGCGATTTCGCCAAACTTCCGCGCTAAAATAGCGTGCTTTTCCCCGGGGGCATGAATTTTGCCTCTGGCGAGTGCGCATATTTGCCAAACTCATACGTTCAAATAATGGAGACGCGTTGAACAATAACTATCCTCACCCCATCATCGCCCGGGAAGGTTGGCCTTTCCTCGCCATCGCCGTCATCGTGGCGGTGCTGGTCAATGTATTTGCCGGCATCTGGTCCATTCCGTTCTGGATTATCGCGGTCTTCGTGTTGCAATTCTTCCGCGACCCGGCGCGCACGGTTCCGCAAAAGGAAAATGCCGTGCTGTCGCCGGCCGATGGGCGCATTGTGGTGGTCGGCAAGGCGCAAGACCCGTATGCCGGGCGTGAAGCGCTCAAGATCAGCGTGTTCATGAACGTATTCAACGTGCACTCGAACCGTGCCCCGGTCGACGGCAAAATCGAAAAGGTCGAATACTTCCCCGGCAAGTTCGTCAATGCCGATCTGGACAAGGCTTCGATTGAAAACGAGCGCAATGCCCTCACGATCACTGCCGCGAACGGCCAGACCGTGACTTGCGTGCAGGTTGCCGGCCTGATCGCGCGCCGCATCCTGTGCTATGTCAAGGCGGGCGACATGCTCGCACGCGGCCAGCGTTATGGGTTCATTCGCTTCGGTTCGCGCGTCGATGTCTATCTGCCGTTGACGGCAACGCCGAAGGTCGTGGTCGGCGACAAGGTTTCGGCCACCGAAACCATCCTGGCCGAGTTGTGATCGATAGACTGCTGTCGCCTGACGTCCATGCCTAATTTTCCCCGCCGCAAGCCGAAGCAAAAACTGGCTTTTCCCAAGTTGCGCAACCGCTTCGCCAAGAAACCGGCCTATGACGGGACGGGGGCGGAGGTGCACGCGGCCAAGCGTCACCGTGGCGTCTATCTGCTGCCCAATGCCTTCACCACGGCGGCGTTGTTTTGCGGCTTCTATGCCATCGTGATGGCGATGAATGCGCGCTTCCAATATTCCGCCATCGCCATTTTCGCCGCCATGATCCTGGACGGCATCGACGGCCGCGTGGCGCGCCTGACCAATACGCAAAGCGAATTCGGCGCGCAGTACGACAGCCTGTCCGACATGGTTTCCTTCGGCGCCGCGCCTTCGCTGGTGATCTATGAATGGTCCCTGCGCGGCTTGGGCAAAATGGGATGGCTGGCCGCTTTTGTTTATTGCTCGGGCGCCGCGCTGCGCCTGGCGCGCTTCAATACCAATATCGCCGTGGTCGACAAGCGCTTCTTCCAAGGGTTGCCGAGCCCGGCTGCTGCTGCCTTGGTGGCCGGCCTGATCTGGTCGATGGACGATTGGGGCATCACGGGCGCATCGGTGACCTGGGGGGCTTGGGGCATCACGGTCTTTGCCGGTTTGACCATGGTTTCCAACGTGCCGTTTTACAGCTTCAAGGACGTCAATTTCCGCAAGGTCGTGCCCTTCATCATGGTGTTCCTGCTGGTGCTGGTGGTGGTGCTGATTTCGTCCTACCCGCCCGGTGTGCTGTTCGGCCTGTTCGTGATTTACGGCATTTCAGGCTATGCCGGTTACTTTTGGCGCTTGGCCAAGGGCAAGCCTGTGAGCATCGTGCAAACGGACCCGGATAGCCTGGAAGACAAAGACTTGCCTTAATCGTCGTTGCATTCGGGGGAAATAACCGCAACGCGCTTAGCTTTGCGGTTATTTTTTGCCGAATTATTTAGGATTTCCTAAATAATTCGGCTTCAATTCAAAATTTCCTAAATATCGCTTGCAAGAATTTTTAGGAAATCCTAGAATCTCCTACATGGACAAAGAACTTACCACCGACCAGATCATCGATGCCTTGGGCGGCACGTCGGAAACGGCGCGCCTGTTCGGTATTGCCGCCGCCTCGGTTTCCGAATGGCGCAAGGAAGGCATTCCCAAGTCGCGCCTGATGTATCTGAAAGTCGTTCGACCCGATTTATTCGCTTCGGCCGAGCCGGCCGCGCCGGTGGCCGAAGCGCCAAGCCATCCAGCATCGACACCAACGTCGCCATATTTTCCCAGGGAGCGCAGCATGACCGACAAATTGATCATTTTCGATACCACCTTGCGCGATGGAGAGCAATCGCCCGGGGCATCGATGACCAAGGAAGAGAAGATCCGCATCGCCAAGCAACTGGAGCGCATGCGCGTCGACGTGATCGAAGCCGGTTTTGCCGCAGCGTCGGAAGGCGATTTCGACGCGATCAAGACCATTGCCGGCCTGGTCAAGGATTCCACCATCTGCTCGCTCTCGCGCGCCAACGACCGCGACATCGCGCGCGCCGCCGAGGCGCTCGCGCCCGCTTCGAGGAAGCGCATCCACACCTTCATCGCCACGTCGCCTTTGCACATGGAAAAGAAGCTGCGCATGACGCCGGACCAGGTGTTCGAGCAAGCCAGGCTGGCCGTGCGCTATGCGCGCAAGTTCACCGACGACATCGAATTCAGCCCCGAAGACGGCAGCCGCTCCGACATCGATTTCCTGTGCCGCGTGATCGAAGCCGTCATCAAGGAAGGCGCGACCACGATCAACTTCGCCGACACCGTGGGCTACGGCATTCCGGAACTCTATGGCCAGATGCTGCGCACGCTGCGCGAAAAGATTCCCAATTCGGACAAGGCCATCTGGTCGGTGCACTGCCACAACGACCTTGGCATGGCCGTGGCCAACTCGCTGGCCGGCGTGATGATAGGCGGTGCGCGCCAGGTCGAATGCACCATCAACGGCCTGGGCGAACGCGCCGGCAATACCGCGCTCGAAGAAATCGTCATGGCCGTGCGCACGCGGCGCGACCACTTCAATCTCGACATCGGCATCGATACCACGCAGATCGTGCCGGCTTCCAAGCTCGTGTCGCAGATCACCGGCTTTGCCGTGCAGCCGAACAAGGCCGTTGTCGGCGCCAATGCCTTCGCCCACGCTTCCGGCATCCATCAGGACGGCGTGTTGAAGGCGCGCGACACCTATGAAATCATGCGCGCCGAAGACGTGGGTTGGACTGCCAACAAGATCGTGCTGGGCAAGCTTTCGGGCCGCAACGCTTTCAAGCAGCGCCTGGAGCAATTGGGTATTGCGCTCGATTCCGAAACCGAAGTCAACGCCGCCTTCGCCCGTTTCAAGGACCTGGCCGACCAGAAGGCCGACATTTTCGATGAAGACATCATGGCCCTGGTGTCGGACGAGCAGCACGCGCACGACAACGAGTATTACCGTTTCGTCTCGCTGGCCCAGCAATCCGAAACCGGCGAAAAGCCGCGCGCCAAGGTGGTGTTCTCCATGGGCGGCAAGGAAGTGTCTTCCGAGGGATCGGGCAACGGCCCGGTCGACGCCGTGATCCACGCCATCGAATCGGTGGTGCAAAGCGAAGCCGAATTCGTGTTGTTCTCGATCAACGCCATCACGGGCGGCACGCAAGCCCAGGGTGAGGTGACCATACGCCTGTCCAAGGCCGGCCGTATCGTCAACGGCATGGGCGCGGACGTGGATATCATGGTCGCCGCGACCAAGGCTTATCTCTCGGCCTTGACCAAGCTGCATTCGAAGATCGAGAAGTTGAATCCGCAGAAGTCCCTGGAAGCTGCCGCGGCTTCGTAAGCTGACAGCGGGAAAGTCGGACACAATCCCGGTCGTGCCGCACCGCCATGGCACTGCCGGGCGCCTGCGGCCGCGGCTATGCCGGCCGATTGCAAAGTGGTAAGCTAAGCCCATGGATAATACCTTGCAGCGCTTAGCCGACCTGGTTCTCGACGCTGTCTTCCTGGTCGAAGAGGGAGGGCGTATCGTCTTCGTCAATCCGGCTTGCACCGCAATTTTCGGTTATCAGCCGGAAGAAATGATCGGCCGAGTCTTGCTCGACTTCGTCCATCCCGACGACCGCGAGCGGACGATTGCCGAAATGGGGCAAGTCGTCAATGGCCTCGCGCACGTCGGTTTTGAAAACCGTTATCTGCGCAAGGATTTCAGCGTTGCGCACATCATGTGGTCGGCACGCTGGTCTCAGGAAGACAAATTGCGCGTCGGCGTGGCACGCGACATTACCGAGCGTAAGCGGGCGGAAGAGCGGCAGGCGTGCATGTTGGCGCTGTCGACCGCGGCCCATGGGGCGGAATCGGTGCCTGCCATGTTTGCCGCTTTCCATGCGACCTTGCAGCGGCTGTTGCCCCTGCGTGGACTCGTTGCTCTGCTGCAGCCGGATGAGCGCGTAGCGTATTCCGCGACGCATCCCGGTATCATGATCGAGCCGCCTGACACGGCGCAATGGCATGGCGTGCCGATGGCCACGTCGGAAGCGAGCCTCGGCGAGCTGCGGCTCGATCTGGGGCACGTCGAGGCGCTATCGGCCGGCGAAACGGAACTGCTCCAATTCGCCGCCCGCCAGGCTGCGGCCGTGATCGAGCGTTTCGCCCTGCATGCGAATTTGGCGCGGGCCGCGCGTTATGACGACCTGACAGGTTTGCCCAATCGCCGATTATTCCAGGACCGCATCCATTCCGCATTTGCCCGTTGCCGGCGCGGCGAATCCAGCGGAGCCTTGCTGTTCATCGACCTCGACGACTTCAAGGACGTCAATGATGAGCATGGCCACGCGTCCGGCGACCGGCTGCTGCAGGCAGTCGCTGACCGGATTGCGTCCTGCGTGCGCGAAGCCGATACGGTGGCGCGCATCGGCGGCGATGAATTCGTGGTCTTGATCGAAGGCGTCTGTGACCGCGAACAGGCGGAACTCGTGGCGGCCAAAATCCGGAAGGCGATCGGCGAACCCGTCGATCTTGCAGGCAACCTGCTGCATCCGCAAGCCAGCATAGGTGTTGCGCTCTATCCCGAGCATGGCAAAGTGATCGATCAACTGATGCGCCATGCCGACCAGGCCATGTATGCCTGCAAGATGGCGCGCAAGGCCGGCAAAAGCAAAGAAAAGGGTATCGAACCTTGAGCGGGATGAGCGCGCAGTAAGACGACAACGGAGACGGATGGGCGAGCGCGTCCTTTCTTGTCCATATAAAGGAAAAGGCCGCCGCACCGAAGTGCCGCGGCCTTTATTCATCGCCCCGCTAAAGACGATGGGGTGAAACTTACTGCACGCTGATCTGCTTCGGACGCAGCGCTTCCTTCTTCGGCAGCGTCAAAATCAGCACGCCGTTTTCCAGCTTGGCCACGCTCTTGCTGTCGTCGACTTCGACGGCCAGCTTGAAGCTGCGCGAGAATTTCTCGGTGCTGCGCTCGGCGAACACCACGGTTTCACCTTCCACGCGCTCGCTGTTGCGCTTGACTTCGGCTTCGATCTTCACCAGCTTGCCGTCGACGGAAATGTCGACGTTTTCCTTGGCGACGCCAGGCAGTTCCGCTTCCACGGTATAGGCAGCGGCGCTTTCGCTGATGTTGATGCGCGGCGATACGTGGGCCGAAGCGGCGCTCGATGCCTGCGTCGGCAGATAGCCGTCGAAAAAGCTGTCGAACAGACGGTCGAAACCGTTGGTGCGGCGGAAGGCATAAGGGGTGGCGTAGGCGCGGTTACGAAGTACGAGGCTCATCTTTTTTCTCCAGTCGGTTGGGGGAGCACGTCGCTCCGATGTCCCGTAGATAGGGAGGGGAAAAACGAATTCAAGAGATTTTTGTGCGATTTTTTTGTGCAGGGTGGGGGCTTGAAATCGGTCTTTGCGACCTTATTTCCGGACGTTTTTTGCCATTTTGTGCGGATTCCCAGATTCGACCCCGGCCATTGCCTATGCCTGGAGAGGTTGGCATTGAAATAAGCGTGTTTTCGATTTTGCCGCCAAGCCGAGGTTCAGGACACTGGTCGCACGTGGAAATGATCAAATTTCGATATTAGAGCCTGTTTATGATCTGTTTGGCATGCACGTTCGAGCGAAAAGGGATGCGGTGCAAGGCGCGGCGCTTGCACAGGGTGGCCCCCGCTAACCCTTCGGGCAGGCGGATCGCCGCACCGTCCGAAACCGGTCGCTTGCGTTGTTGCAGCTCCTTGCCGTAGCACCGCTACGACGCGTCGCTGCGCCTAGCATTCGA
>DASVYZ010000188.1:0-7190 GCA_036391935.1 Burkholderiaceae bacterium
ATCGGGCACCGGCGGCACGGTCTCTGGCAGAAAGCAAGCCAGCACCAACAGCAAGACGAAGGCGGCAAACAGCAACTCGAATACAAACCGGGTCGGCGCAAACGCATATTGCACCAGCAAGCTCGTGCCGAGCGCGCCCACCCCCATGCCGAACAGAGGCGCCGTGCTGTTGAACAGCGCGCCGCGCTCGCGATGCAAGTCCACCATGCCGGCATTGAGGCTGCTGATGGCGATGCCGGTCGCCAGCCCTTGCACGATGCGCGCGGCGAACAGCCAGACCACGGCATCGGCGCGCCAGAACAGGTATACCGAGCCGATTTCGAGCACCAGCGCCGCCAGCAGCGCGGGCCTGCGCCCGACGTAGTCGGATATGGGACCGAACACAAGCAAGGCGCCCAGCAATGCGAAGGCATAACTGGCGAATACGGCCGTCAGCGTGAGGGCGGAGAAGCCCCAGGCGGCGCGGTAGATGGCATAGAGCGGCGAAGGTGCGCTCGAGGCGGCAAGGAAGGCGACGACGGTCAAGGCTTGCAGCAGCAAGGCGGCCTCCTTGCCCAAGATGCCGGGTGCGGATTTGGATAGTGCAGGTTGCATAATTAACCCTTCGCAATAAAAGCTAAAAATTAGCCTTTAACAGTTATTGTAGCAAAAGCTAAAAATTTGCGTTAGAGATCCGTAGGCGCCTGATTTGCGCTAACATGACGTCATGAACACCAGATCAAGCCTCCGGCCGGGGGGGCGTAGCGCGCGCGTACAGGCTGCCGTGCATCAAGCTGTGAAAGACCTTGGCGAAAGCCGGGGCCGCGACAACTTGACGGTGCCGCTGATCGCGGCACGGGCGGGTGTCACGCCTTCCACGATCTACCGCCGCTGGGGCGACCTGGCCGATTTGCTGGCCGACGTGGCCAAGGAAGAATTGCGCCCCGACGGCGAACCGGAGGACACCGGCAGCATTGAAAGCGATCTGCGAAAATGGGCCGAGCAATATCTCGATGAAATGAGTTCGGCAGTCGGTCTGACCATGATGCGCGACGTGATTGCCGGCAGCGCCAGCGGCGACAATCCCGTGCCCTGCCAGTGTGCCGCCTTCACGCAAAGCCAGATTCAAATCATCATCGACCGCGGCATTGTGCGCGGCGAAGCAGTGCCGCGGGCGGAAGCTGTCATGGATGGCGTGGTGGCGCCCATCATCTACCGCACCTTGTTCGGCCCGGCACCGATGACGCTGCAAGGCGTGCATGCATTGCTGGAAACCTGCATGAAGGGTGCGACGCGCCCACGTAAAAAATCCGCGGTTCGCGGCGAATCCCGCACTAAGACCGGCGGCAAGGTGGTCTGATTCATTCGACGCCGCACTATCGATCCTCCGCCGCGACCGGACATGGCGGCCTCGCTTGTTGCTGCAGCGCGCAAGCCTCCAGTCCTCGTCTCTTATCCAGTCCTCGTCTCTTACACAGGGTCAGGGCACCTCTGCGGCAGCCCTGGCTGCGGCGCCGCAACCTCCTTCCTAGGAGCCTGCCGGAATCGCATCAGCCGGCGCCAGCGAGAACGAGCCGCTCCACGTGATGGCCGTCTCGCTGCCTGTGAACGAGGTGTTGGTCGTGTAGTTGGCGATCTGGCCGGCGGCCGATGTTCCGCCCGCATCGCGTTGCGCGAGCAACAGGAATTGCTCGATTTCCTGATCGAATGCCTGCTTGCCGGCATCGGGGGCGCCCGGATCGCCCGGGGCGAACGGCGCATTGTCGCCGGCCGGCTCGAGCTCGCCCCACGAGAATTTTCCGGACAGAGTTTCCCCTGAGGGCAGCTTCACGTCGAAGGCGCTGCCGTCCTGCACCGCTGCCGCGGCTTCGTTGTACAGGGTCTGGTAGTCGCCTTGTAGAGCGCTGCCTTGTGCCTGGCCGGTGCCGGATACCCGGCCCAGTTCGCCGGCGAGCTGGGCGATTTCGGATTCCAGTCCTCGCAGCAATTGCATCATCGACTCGGGCGAGGCGCTTTGCGACACGGGAAGCGCATAGTCGACGCCGGCTTCGGTAACGATGCTCGTCAATTGTGCCGATACCGTATAGGACGGTGCCAGCGGCGCCAACAGGCTGGAAAGCAGATTGTCGGCAAAGCTCCCCTGCTCTCGATCGTTGTCGCCAATGCCATGCGCGGCGCGCGAGCCGATGAAAGAACTGGTCTGGCATACGGACTGGATGCGGGAAGCGGCAAAACTGGAAGCGGCGGACATGGCATTCTCCTGTGGGCTGGCGGCAAAAAGAGCGGGGTGGCGAGAATCCGATGACACATGGTGTCCCTTTTTGCCAACGTTCAAGAGATGAATAGCGACGTCTTTCTCCTGCTCTTTGCGCTTTTGACTGGTTTGGCGGCGAACGTGATAAAGTCGCCGACATGAGCGCGACTTCGAATAACAAGAGCGGCTTGCCGACCTCCGACCTCGTCGCCGGACTAGCCATCGCCGGCTTGCTGCTGCCCGAAGCCGTGGCCTATGCCAGCATCGCCAACGTGCCGCCGCAAATGGCCGTGATCGCCTTGTTTGCCGGCTTGATCTGCTATGCCTTGATCGGCACCAGCCGCTTTGCCATCGTCTCGGCCACCTCGTCTTCCGCAGCCGTGCTGGCGGCCGCCTCCACTTCCCTGTCCGGAGGCGACCCCGGCGCAAGGCTTGGCGTATGCGCCGCGCTCGTGATCGCTGCGGGGGCCTATTTCGTCGCGGCCAGCGTGGCACGGCTTGGCGCCATCACCGATTTCATCGCCAAGCCGGTCTTGCGCGGTTTCACTTTCGGCCTGGCGCTGGTGATTGTGATCAAACAATTGCCGACGCTGCTCGGCATCCATGCTTCGTCGCCCAACATTTTCTGGCTGCTGTTCGACATCGTGCGTCAGGCGCCGCAATGGAATGTGCCTACACTCAGCCTGGGCTTCGGTTCGCTGGCCTTGCTGCTGTTGTGCGCACGCATCAAGTCCTTGCCCGGGGCCTTGATCGCCATCATCGCCACCACCGCGCTTTGCCAATGGCTGGCCTTGCCGGCTCAAGGCGTGGCCCAGGTCGGGCAAATCAGGATTGCGCTGTCCATGCCTCATCTGCCGCAGCTATCCGAATCGCAATGGCTGCAATCCGGCGAACTCGCGCTTGCGCTGGCCCTGATCGTCTACGCCGAGAGCTATGGTTCGATCCGCGGTTTCGCCATGAAGCATGGCGACCCGGTGGCGCCGAACCGCGACCTGGCTGCGCTCGGCGTTGCCAACCTGGCTTCCGGTCTGTTGCAGGGGATGCCGGTCGGCGCGGGATATTCGGCTTCGGCGGCCAACGAAGCAGCTGGAGCCGATTCACGCTTTGCCGGCTTGTTCGGCGCCGGCGTCTTGCTGCTGGTGGTGCTGTTGCTGCTGCCGTTGATCGCGTACACACCGGAAGCGGTGCTGGCCGCCATTGTGATCCATGCCGTCAGCCATACCTTGAATCCCGAACCGCTCCTGGCCTGTTTCCGCCTGCACCGCGACCGGGTGGTTGTCGTGGCCGCGGTGCTGGCAGTGCTTTTTCTCGGTGTGGTCAATGGCCTACTCCTGGCGATCGGCGTCAGCATCGTCATGACTTTGCATCGCTTTTCCGAATCGCGCCTGTCCGAACTCGGTCGGCTCGATCACGGACACGATTTCGTCAGCACCAGCCTGCATCCCACTGCCAGGCCCGAGCCAGGCTTCCTCATCGTGCGACCTGAAGAACCGCTGTTCTTCGCCAATGTCGAACGTATCCTGCACGAAATCGGCGCCCTCATCTCCGCCAAACCCGATGCGCAGACCATCATCCTCAGTCTGGAAGAGTCGCCCGACCTCGACAGTTCCAGCGTGGAGAGCCTGCACGACTTTTCCCTGCTGCAGCAGAAGGCCGGCAAGCGCGTGATTTTCGCGCGGGTAAAAGAAGCGGCCCAGGCCGTACTGGCCCGGGCCGATCTGCCTGTCTCGCCCGATTGGGGCTTGAGCGTGGACGACGCGGTGCGAAAAGCACGTCGCTGAGGCGGGCCGATAAGGCTTATTCGCCGTCGTTCAACTCGTGCCAGTGCGGATGCGCACCGGGCGTTTCCCACACGTTGCGGTGCAATTGGAACAGGGCTTGCGGATCGTTGAGCAAGCGCTGCCGTTCCGGCGCCGTCAGGGAAGCCGGGCCTTCATGCAGGGCCGCTTGCAGCAGGGTACGGCGCACGATGCTGGTGCCGACCGGTTGTGCAGTCGCCTTCCTGCCGCAAGCGCAAACCAGGGCATTGATGGCTGGATCGACGACCGCCTCGACAAAGCCGGGCAAGCTCTTGGCACTGCTGTGATAGGCAACGGTTGCACGCAGCTCCTCGGGTTGCTGGCCTTCTTCGGGAATCAGGAACAGGCGCAACTTGCGCAGCCTGCTGCCGATGGACACGCGCGAAGACAGCACCGACAGCGGTATCGACAGGGCCAGCGCACCAACCACCGGCAGGAGCCAGACCAGGTAGCCCGGGTTGAGCAAATACACCGCCACGCCCCAGGTCAGGCCAAGCATGGTATGCGAGCCATGACGCTTCCAGGCTTCGCCCCAGGTGGTTTCTTCATCGCCACGCGCCGGCGACTTCCAATGCAAGGCCTTGCCCGTGATAGCCTCCACCACGAAGCGGCTATGGAACAGCATGCGGATCGGCGCCGAGAGCACGGAAAACATGAGCTCCAGCATCATCGACAGCATCAGCCGCGCCACCCCGCCGAACTCGCGCGCATCCTTGAGGCAGATACGCAGCACAGCCAGGAACTTGGGCAGAATCAGGAGGCTCGTCGTGACGATGAACAATTGCAGCGCATGATAAGGATGGAACAACTGCCACTCCGGTATCAGGTGCGCCGGCGCTACCGTTTCCGCCGCGGGCATCAGCTTCTCCGTGGCCAGCACGATCGTTGACAGCACCAGGAAAGTCAGCCACAAGAGCGAAGACAGGTAAGCCATCAAGCCGGTGGCGAACACGGCCCGGTACACCGGGTGGATGCCATGTTCGAGGATCAAGCGGAAATTCATCATGTTGCCGCGGCACCAGCGGCGGTCACGCTGCAATTCATCGAGCAGATTGGGCGGCAGCTCTTCATAGCTGCCCGGCAAGTCGTAGGCGATCCACACCGTCCAGCCGGCGCGGCGGATCAGCGCCGCTTCGATAAAGTCGTGCGAGAGGATCTCCCCGGACAACGGCCCCTTGCCCGGCAGCGGCGCCAATGCGCAATGGCGCGTAAACGGCTCGACACGGATAATGGCGTTATGGCCCCAGTAGTGCGATTCGCCAAGCTGCCAGAAATGCAGTCCCGCCGTGTACAGCGGACCATAGGCGCGCGAAGCGAATTGCTGGATGCGCGCATACAGCGTTTCACGTCCGGCCACGCGTGGCGCGGTCTGGATGATGCCCGCGTCGGGGTTGGCTTCCATCAGGTCGACCAGCGAGGTGAGGCATTCGCCGCTCATCACGCTATCGGCATCGAGCACGATCATGTAACGGTAGTTCTTGCCCCAGCGCCGGCAAAAGTCGGCGATATTGCCGCTCTTGCGCTTGACGCGGCGCTTGCGCCGCCGATAGAAGATGTTGCCGAAACCGCCGACGGCGCGGCACAGCGTGGACCAGGCGTCGAGCTCGGCCGTGCAGATGTCGGAATCGCTGCTGTCGGACAGTACGAACACGTCGAACTGTCCCGCTTGCTCGGTCTTGGCCAAGGATTCGTAGGTCGCGCGCAGCCCGGCGAACACGCGCGCCACATCTTCATTGCAGATCGGCATGACAATGGCTGTGCGGAAGTCTTCGCCTTGCACCGCCTCGCGCTTGATCGCCTTGGCGCTGGCGACGCCGTGACGGTCGCCGCGCATCAATACAAGGAAACCCGCCATGGCGGTCCAGAAGCCGGCCGAGACCCAGAAGAACAATATCGTGAACAGGATCACCACCATGCGCTCGAGCAGCGTATCGCCATGCTTGGGCAGCGAATCGATGGTGAGCACGCCGGCGATTGCCGTCTGGACAAAAGTCAGCATGAACAGCACCGCGCGGCGCATGCGGCCGTCGCGTTGCCATTCGACCAGTTGCGGCGAACTGCCGTCGCGCGCCACGGCGCGGCGCTCTTGCCTCGCTTCGCGGCTTTCCTTGCGCCGCGCCGAAAACAGCTTGATACGCTCCCAGGGACGCGCCACCATCGAGGTGCGGTTGACCAGCGGCGCGGTTGAGATCGGCGGAAATACCGGCTTGCGCACCCAGGTCGGCGACGTCGCTTCCGGACGGCTGGGAGGCTCCATCGTATTGCCTTGTTGCGATTTGGAATTCATGACGGCTATCCTCAGTCCTGTTATTGGGGTTCCACCAACGCTTCCAGGAATTTCCTGGTTCTTTCCTGCGCCGGCGCTTTGAATACAGCCTTGGCCTCTCCATCCTCGACTACGCGCCCCTGATCGAAAAACAGCACGCGGTCGGCACAGCGTTCGGCAAATTCCATCTGGTGCGTCACGATCAGCATGGTCATCGTCCGGCGCGCCGACAGCTTTCGCAAAATGGCGAGCACGCCCCCGACCAGCTCGGGATCGAGGGCCGAGGTAATCTCGTCGAACAACATGATCTTGGGCCGCATCGCGAGCGCCCGTGCAATGGCGACGCGCTGTTTTTGTCCACCTGACAATTGCCCCGGATAGACTTGTGCCTTATCCGAAAGTTCCACCATCTCCAGGTACTCCATGGCGCGCTGCTCGGCTGCTGCACGCTCCATCCCCTGCACGTGGATAGGAGCGGCCACCAAATTGCCCAGCACGGTCATGTGCGGAAACAGGTTGAACTGCTGAAACACCATACCCACCTTAGCGCGCACGCGGCGCAATTGGTTGACATCGATGCCGCGTCCGTTCGGTTTGCCGCGCCACATTTCCTCGCCTTCGATTTCGATGCGGCCGGAGTCCGGCCGCTCCAGCCCCATCAACAGGCGCAGCATGGTGGACTTTCCCGATCCGCTGGGGCCGATCACCGCCAGGGTCTGGCCTGCCGGCACGTCGAGCGTCAGATCGTCTAGCACGGGAAGTTCGCCGAACTTCTTGCTCACGTGCTCCATGTGAATGATGTCGCTCATCGCGCGGCTCCAGGCAGGCGCAGGCGGCGTTCGGCATAACGCACGCCGCTGGCCGATATCAGGCTCAGCAACAGGAACATCGC
>DASVYZ010000189.1:0-2912 GCA_036391935.1 Burkholderiaceae bacterium
GATTGCATCAATCACCATGCGCGCGGTATCGATTTGTCGCAGCCGCGCGATTTCGACATTCCCAATGCCGGCATCAACCGCTTGAGTTGGGATGGCGAGGCGTTAAAAATTGTGCAATGGGCTGATGTGGATCATTTGGCCGGTTTGGCTTTGGACGAAATTGACCGATAAAGCAGCACGAAGCAGTGCGTGCGGCAAGTTAAAATAGCGCCATGCAAATCGGCCCCCATATTCTCGCCAACAATGTCTTTGTCGCCCCCATGGCCGGGGTGACGGACCGGCCTTTCCGCCAGTTGTGCAAGCAATTGGGCGCGGGCTATGCGGTGTCCGAAATGGCGGCGTCGAATCCGCGCCTCTGGGCGACGGAAAAGTCTTCGCGCCGCACCAACCATGACGGCGAGATGGAGCCGAAGGCGGTGCAGATCGCCGGTGCCGATCCGGCCATGCTGGCCGAGTGTGCCAAATTCAACGTCGAGCGCGGTGCGCAAATCATCGATATCAACATGGGGTGCCCGGTCAAGAAGGTGTGCAATAGCTGGTGCGGCTCAGCCCTCTTGCAGGACGAGGAATTGGTCGGCCGGATTCTCGACGCGGTCGTGGCGGCCGTCGAGGTGCCTGTCACGCTGAAATTCCGCACCGGTTGGGACCGCTTGAACAGGAACGCCTTGCGCATCGCCCGCATGGCGGAGTCGGCCGGCATTGCCATGCTGACGCTGCACGGTCGCACGCGTGCAGACGGTTACAAGGGCCATGCCGAATACGAGACCATCGCCGCTGTGAAGGCTTCGGTATCGATTCCGGTGGTTGCCAATGGCGACATTGCCACGCCGCAAAAGGCCAAGGCAGTATTGGAGCAAACCGGCGCCGACGCGGTGATGATAGGCCGCGCCGCTCAGGGCCGGCCCTGGATTTGCCGCGAAGTGGATCACTATCTCAAAACCGGCACGCTGTTGCCGCCCCCCTTGGTGGCCGAAGTGCAGCGCTTGATGGACGAACACTTGCGCGCGCACTACGCCTTCTATGGCGAGTACCTGGGCGTACGCACCGCGCGCAAACATATCGGCTGGTATGTGCACGACCTCGCGGGTGGCGAAGACTTCCGTCGCCGTATGAATCTGCTGGAAGATTGCGGGCAGCAGCTTGCCGCGGTACATGAGTTCTTCGAAATGCAGAAGATGCACGGGGAACGGTTACAATACGGCCTTGCCGCAGAAAGCAGCATCGAGCAGCTCGCTGCCTGAGCGCCGCCGACGCCGGCCACAAAGCCTGAGCCCGCACCAAGCAGAAGCAGGGATGGTGCAGCGGAGTCATAAAAAATCCTAAAAATACGTAGCAAGCATGAGCAAAGACAATATTCAAGAAGTCGTGAAGAAAAGCCTGGAAAAATATTTCAAGGACCTGGGCGAGCAGGAGCCCAGCAATGTCTATGAAATGGTGATACTCACGGTGGAAAAACCCATACTCGAAGCGGTGATGGCGCGCGCAGAAGGCAACCAGTCGCAAGCGGCCGATATGCTCGGCATCAACCGCAACACGCTGCGCAAGAAATTGCAGCAGCACGGCATGCTTTAAACATCAACGGACCACATCATGATCAAACAAGCCCTCATCTCGGTTTCCGACAAGACCGGCGTGCTCGAATTCGCGCGCGAACTCGCGGCCATGGGAGTGAACATCCTTTCCACCGGCGGCACGGCCAAGCTGCTGGCCGACAATGGCCTCAAGGTGACCGAGGTGGCCGATTACACAGGCTTCCCGGAAATGCTCGACGGCCGCGTCAAGACTCTGCACCCCAAGGTGCATGGCGGCATCCTCGCGCGGCGCGACTTCCCTGCGCACATGGATGCGCTGGGCAGCCATGGCATTCCGACCATCGACATGGTGGTGGTCAACCTCTACCCGTTCCAGCAGACGGTGGCCAAGGAACACTGCACGCTGGAAGACGCGATCGAGAACATCGACATCGGCGGTCCGGCCATGCTGCGCTCTTCGGCCAAGAACCACAAGGATGTGGTCGTGATCTGCGACCCGGCCGACTATGCGCCCGTGCTGGAACAGATGAAGTCCGGTGCGGTCTCGTATGAAACGCGCTTCACGCTGGCCAAGAAGGTGTTTGCCCATACGGCGCAATACGACGGCGCCATCACGAATTATTTCACCTCCCTGGGCGAAGACAAGCAGCACGCCACGCGCAGCAACTTCCCCGAAACGCTGAACCTGCACTTCAAGAAAGTGCAGGACATGCGCTACGGCGAAAACCCGCATCAGTCCGCCGCGTTCTACCGCGATACCGTGCCGGCGGTGGGCTCGTTGGCCAACTACAAGCAGTTGCAAGGCAAGGAACTGTCCTACAACAATATCGCCGATGCCGACGCCGCCTGGGAATGCGTCAAGACTTTCGGCGAAACCGCCTGCGTCATCATCAAGCACGCCAATCCCTGCGGCGTGGCAGTCGGCGGCAATGCGCTCGAAGCCTACAGCAAGGCCTTCCAGACCGACCCGACTTCGGCCTTCGGCGGCATCATCGCCTTCAATTGCGAGCTGGACGGCAACGCCGCAGAAGCGATTGCCAAGCAATTCGTCGAAGTGCTGATCGCGCCAAGCTATACGGAAGCAGCGCGCGCCGTGTTTGCCGCCAGGCAGAACGTGCGCTTGCTGGAAGTGCCGCTCGGCGACGGCGTCAATGTGTTCGACTTCAAGCGTGTCGGCGGCGGCTTGCTGGTGCAATCGCCCGACTCCAAGAACGTGGCCATGGCCGACTTCAGGCTCGTCACCAAGAAGCAGCCGACGCAGCAGCAATTGCAGGACATGATGTTCGCCTGGCGCGTGGCCAAGTTCGTCAAGTCCAATGCCATCGTGTTCTGCGCCAACGGCATGACCATGGGCGTGGGCGCGGGCCAGATGAGCCGCGT
>DASVYZ010000190.1:0-7025 GCA_036391935.1 Burkholderiaceae bacterium
TCTGACAGGGGATGACGCCAGGCGCGAGGTAAAGGCGCTGCTGTTCGATCTGCTGTTGCGGACCGACAGGCGCGCAGAGGCGAAAGAGCAGATTGCCGCATTGAAGGCGCTCGGTGCGAACAAGCACGACCAGGCGGCGACCGTGCTCAGCCTGCTATTCGATGCGACCCTGAGAAAGTTCGATGGCGATTCCGATCAGGCTGCCGCCGTCATTGAAAAGGCGATTGCACAGGCGGCCGGGATGCATGACGACGCCCTGATCTACCAGGCGCGCGAAACCGCGACCGAGATCTATCTCGATATGGGGCAGTTCCCGACCGCGCTGTCGCACGCGCTCGCCGGCCTGGAGGCGCTCAAAGGCGAGACGCCCGAGATCCGCCGCCGGCGCGCCGTGGCGCTGGACATCGTCAGCCAGATCTATACCTCGCTGAAGGATGGCAAGAAGGCGCTGGAATACAACGACCGTGCGCGCGCCATGATGCGCAGCGCCGGCGACGGCTACGCCGAGGGCTTCGATATCGATCGCGGCAATGCCTACAGTTTGCTCGGCGATACGGAGAATGCCAGGAAGGCGTTCGAGGATGCGCTTGCGGCGGCGCGGCGCAGGTCGAGCGGCAAGAGGGAGCTGATCGCCCTGGTCAATCTGGCCAACCTGCTGCGCGGCGAGAAGCAATACGGCCAGTGCGTGCGGTATGCCCAGGCGGGGTTGCGCCTGGCGGAGAAGGTGCAGGTCTCGGAATATCTTTACGCCACCGAGGTCAGCCTGGGCCTGTGCCACATCGATATCGGCTCGATCGGCCTGGGGCAGGCGGAAGTGGCGCGCGGCATGGAAGGCTTGCGCAAGACGGACAATTTGCCCGACCTGGAGTCCGCCTATGACGAGTTGGCGACGGCCAATGAAAACGCGGGACGATACAAGGAGGCGCTGGACGCCTTGCGCGAACAGCACAGGATTGCGGATTCCCTGTTCCGGACGGATCAGAGCCGGACGATGGCGCAAATGCAGGCGCGGTTCGATGCCGCCGAGCGGCAAAGAAAGATCGAGCTTCTTGAAGAAGAAAAAAAGACCCAGACGGAGGAATTGAGGAACAAGAATCTGGAGCGTTCGCTCGTCGCTTTGTCCGCGGTCCTGGTTGCACTGATTGCCTTCGTCGCCGTGCGGGAGAAGGAAAAGCTCAGGCGCGAGGCGCACAAGGCCAATCTCGACAAATCGCAATTCCTGGCCAACGCCGCCCACGACCTGCGGCAGCCGATGCAAGCCATCGGCAACCTGCTCGAGGCGGCAAGGCATGCATTTACCCGCGGCGACATGATCAAAAGCGAGGAACTGGTTCTGGCTGCGCAAAGCGCGACGCAGATCATGCGTTCCTCGTTCAATGCCGTGCTGGAGCTGTCGCGGCTCGATGCCGGCGCCTTGACGGCTTCCTATTCCGAGTTCGATCTGGCGGAATTGATCGAGGAGGTCCGCCAGGCCATGCTCCCGCTGGCCGAGCAGGCGGGCGTGCATATCCGCGTCAGGCAGTCCAGAAAAAAATGCATGGTTCGCAGCGACCGCCATCTGATGACCCGCGTTTTGTTCAATCTGCTGTCGAACGCGGTGAAATACAGCGACCCACGCAAAAAAGAGCGGGCGATTGTCGTCGGCGCCATCGCATTGGGGCCGTCGGCCCGTATCGCCATCGTCGACAACGGCATCGGCATCGCCGAATCCGAACGCGACAATATCTTCAAGCCCTTCTTCCAGATCGACAACCCCGGGCGCGACCGCGAACTCGGGCTCGGCCTGGGATTGTCCATCGTCCGCTCCATTATCGACTTGCTGGATGGGCATGCGCTTGCCATGGATTCCAGGCTGGGCCTGGGCACGCGCTTTTATCTCGACCTGCCGCGTACCGAAGGGCTCCCGGGCATCGCGCAGGCGGTCATCGAGGAGATGCCGGCACTCGATGTGGCGGGCACCTACGTGCTTTACGTGGAGGACGACAGCCTGGTGCGCTCTTCCACGGAAGCCTTGCTGGCGGAATTCGGCGTGTTGTGCGATGTCTCGAGGTCTTACGAGGAATTGTCCGGCAAATTGTCCAGGCTGGAGCGCATGCCGGACATGATATTGACCGACTTCCGTCTCTCGAGCGAGCATACCGCGATCGACGTCATCGCGGCGGTACGGGCCGAGTTCGATGCCAGGATACCGGTGATCCTGCTGACGGGTGAAAGCGAAGGCTTCTCTCCGCCCCAGGAGCTTGGCGAGGTGGTCATTTTGCGCAAGCCGGTCTCCGCTTCGGCCTTGTTGGCGCAGGTTCAAAAAATCGTCTCGGCATCGAAGGCCGAGCAGCGATAATGCGAACTGCCGGCATGCCGGCAGAATTCCGCGCTTCACCCTGGCTATGGTCGTTTTTGAAACCGGTTCTCAAGCTGCCCGGGTTACCGCTTGTCACCACCGTGCAGCCCCGGCTTTCACCATTTCCAAAGCGACCACGGACAGCACTTCTCCGCGTTCATGGCGAGCCAATGGAAATAGATCGTGCGCATGGCTGGCTGCCGCTTCGTTTCGGCTGTCTTCAACCGGCATTATTGCGGTCATATTTGTTGTAAATCAAACTGGGACACCGCCTAACGACATCGGCACTTGCGCCTCGGCCCAAATCGTCCGAAGATAGGGTTGTGATCCAGAGCGGCCTGTTTCACCCCTTTCGCTGTCATCATGAAACCATCGCCTGTGCTTGGACGGATTCTGCAATGCCTGGCCGCCGCCTTGTTGGCGGCCACGGCGGGCCTGTCATGCGCGTTCGGACAAGCCCAGGTCTTCAATCCTGCCTCGTGGGACGGCCCGCGCACCGGGCCGCCGAAACAAGCGGCCAAGACGGTCGTCTTCGTGGCCCAGGATGTGCGCAATGGCGGAATCACGGCGCTGTTTCGCAATTTCGAGAATGCGACGCGCCAGCTCGGCTGGCAGGTGCGCCTGCTCGACGGCGCCGGGCAGGGCGACAGGCTGCGCGAGCGCTTCGGCGAGGCGATCAAGCAGAAGCCTGACGCGATCGTGCTGGGCGGGTTCCAGATCGATGCCGGCCTGGCCGACCTGAGCGCCGAGGCCAGGCGCGCCGGGATCGTGCTGGTGGGCTGGCATGCCGCCGCCGAACCCGGGCCGACGGCCGACTTGTTCGACAATGTCGCGACCGCGTCGGGGGAAGTTGCCGCCGATGCGGCCAATTACGTGATCCAGAACAGCAGCGGGGAGGTCGGCGTGGTCATCATCAACGACGACCGCTTTGCCGTCGCCAATGCCAAGACGCGGCAAATGCAGGAGGTGCTGGCCAAGTGCAAGCGCTGCCGGGTCCTGGCGGTGGAAAACGTGGCCATCAGCAATGCGCACAAGGAGGTTCCCGCCCTGGTGCATAGCTTGAATGCGCGCTTCGGCAAGCGCTGGACGCATACCCTGGCGATCAACGACATTTATTTCGACGACATGAATTTCCCGCTGATGGAGGCTGGCAGGACCGATGTCCGGAATATCTCGGCCGGCGACGGTTCGAACAATGCGATTGCGCGGATCCGCTGGGGCAAGTCGCAGCAGGTGGCGACGATCGCCGAACCGCTGGGGGCGCAGGGGTGGCAGTTGGCCGACGAGTTGAACCGCGCCTTTGCCGGACAGCAGCCCAGCGGTTATGTGACCCGGCCCATTTTGATTACGACGCAGTCCCTGCGCCTGTTCGAAAGCGGCACGGAGGAGGTGGCGTCGTATCGGAGTTCCTATTCCGCGATTTGGAAGGTTGAGACTGCTGTCAAGTAAGCGGGCATCCGTCAACGCTGCGCGGACTCGCGGCGCCGCGGTCCCGGAAGCGAAAGCCGTCCCGCACCGTCTGGCGCGATATTACGTGGTAGATTTACGCTTGGCGTACCAAGCCGCAAAACCCCACAAACGGCACACCCCGCCGGCAACCATCCGATCGCACCCATGACCGCCAACACTCCCCTCAATTTCGCCCAACCTCAACTCGACGAGGCAACCATCGCCGCCGTCGCCGACGTCATGCGTTCCAACTGGATCGCCAGCGGCCAGCATGTGCTGGCGTTTGAAAAAGAACTGTCGGCCACCTTCGGCAACCGCCCGACCCGCGTGGTGACTTCCGCCACGGGTGCGATGGAAATCGCGTTGCAGGTCTGCGGCATCGGACCGGGCGATGAGGTCATCACTTCGGCACAGAGCTTTTTCTCGACCATGAACATGATCGTGAAGGTCGGCGCCAAGCCGGTCTTCGTCGATTGCGAACTCGAGTCGCGCGCACTCGATCTGGCCCAGGTCGAAGCAGCCATCACGTCGGCCACGCGCGCTATCATGCCCACCCATTTCCCCGGCGCACTGGTCGACATGGATGCCTTGCTGGCGCTGGCGCGCAGGCACAATTTGCGCGTGATCGAAGATGCGGCCCTGGTGCAGGGCTCGGCGTGGCAAGGCCGGCCTGTCGGCAGCTTCGGCGACATCGCCACCTTCAGCTTTCATCCGAACAAGAACATGACCACCATCGAAGGCGGCGCCATCGTCGTCAACGATGAAGCCGAGGCGAGACAGGTCGAGATTCTGCGCTTCCACGGGATCGTGCGCCTGCCTGACGAAACGCGCGACGTGGCCGTGGCGGCGGGCAAATTCAATATGTCCGACGTCTCGGCCGTCATCGGGAGGCACCAGTTGCGCGAATTGCCGCGTTTTCTGGCACGCCGCGACGAGTTGGCGGCGCACTACTTCGAAGTCTTCCCAACCGTGCCCGGTGCCGTGCTTCCGCCGCAAGGCGTGAGCGGCCAAAGCTGGAACATGTTCTGCGTGCTGCTGCCGTTCGAGACGCTTGGCCGCACGCGCATGCAATTTCGTGCCGACATGCGTGCCCAAGGCATTGCGACGGGCGTATCCTACGAGGCTTGCCATTTGACCAGCGTCGGGCGCGGCCTGGGTTATCGCGAGGGGCAATTTCCGGTCGCCGAACGCATCGCACGCGAGACGGTATCCTTACCGCTGCATGCGAGCATGAGCAAGGAAGACGCGGGACGTGTGTGCCGGGCGGTGGCTGACTGGGTCTGATCCTGCCCTTCAACCCCTATCTGGCGCTGCGCGCCAGCACTTGTATCGTCCCCATCATGCCGCCATCCTCATGCTCAAGCAGATGGCAGTGATAGACGAAAGTCCCGACCGCATTCGGGTCGCGGAAATCCATCCTGATCCTGACGCTGGGGTAGCTCAGCTGGGTGCCCCTGGCATAGGGAACGTTGACGGTATCGCGCAGAAACGGTTCATCCACCGGCCTGCCGTCCGTGTCCATCACCAGGAAGTGGATCTGGTGCACGTGGAAGGCATGCAATTCGTTGGAGCGGTTTTCGATGATCCAGTCTTCCACGTCACCCTGGCGCGCCACGACGTTGGGTATGGGGTCGTTCGGATTGAACACTCTTGGCTTGTGGCCTTCTTCCGTAATGTAGAACTCGACCGGGCTGTTCGTGTCTTTCGGGTTCGACGGCTGCTCTGAGAAGAAAAAGCGGCGTGTGCGTACCGGGCTCAGGTCTCTTAGCGACGGACCTTTTTGCAATGGAAAGGGGCCATGCGCCGGAGGCAATACCACGTCCGGGCCGGCGGCGCGAGAATCGGCTTCGACGATGGCGAGCGTGCGGTTTGGGTCGTTTTCGCCGGCCGGCCCGGTGTGGACCGCCCGCGTGACCAGCAAGGCCTGGACACTTGCCGGCGGCCCCTCGACGATGAATTCGGCGCGCGAACCGGGCGGCAGGACGACATGGTCGGCCTGCAGCAGCGCTTCCCTGCCCTTGCGCCTCATCGGCACACCGTCGATGGCGGCGATGCGCACATTTTGCGGCTTCTTGTCGAACAGCAGGGCCAGGTTCAGGTAAGTCACCGAGGAGGCATTGAGCACGCGCCAGAGCTGGCGGCGGCCGGGCTTCATGCGGATCACGGCCGGTTCATAGTTCGGGTAGGGCACAGGCACATAGTTAATCGACAGGTCCTTGGCCGGCTTGCCGAAGCCCATGCCGTTGTTGAGCGCGTCGCCATCGGACTCCACCAGCGACTTGGGCATAACCGGTTCCGATTTGGATGGCGGGGCCTTGGGGTGCAGCAATTCCTGGTCGCGTATCACCAGCACCCGTTCGGGCAAGCCGGCCGTTTCCGGTATCGCGCGCTCCATGCCTTCGATAATCATCGCGCCCGATGCGCCGCCCTGCACCTGGCGCGCGGAAAAGCCGTGGATGTGCGGGTGGTACCAATAGAGTCCGGGCGCCTCGTCCTTCGGCACCTGGAAACGGTATTCGAATACCCCGCCGTCACTATCGGGTTGGACCGAGGTCTTGAGCACCTCATCCTGGCGGCACTGCGGCGGCATGCTCATGCCATGAAAATGCAGGTTGGTGGAGACCGCCGTCATGGCGCCGCTTTCGCAGGCGTTGGCGGTCTTTCTCGGCCTGGCGGTGCAAATGGCTTTTTCGATGGCCGCCGCGGCCGGGTCGATGTCTTGCAGCTTGTCGTGCAAGCGCAGCACGACATGGTCGCCCGGGTGCAGATGCAGCGTGGGAGCCTGGGCGCCGTCTGGCGTGGTATAGCAATAACGCACCGGGCCACCCGGTTCGCGCACGTTCCGGATTTGCAGGTCGAGCTTGAGTTCGCCGTGCGCGCTACGCAGATCGGCGGGGTCGGTGACCAGGCTACCGACTGCAGGGCGAGGGCAGAGTTCGTCCGATAGAGGCTTCGCCTGGGCCGCAGCCCAGGCGGATGTAGAGCACAACATGGCCAAACATAGGCCGCAGACAACTTTGAATTTCATCACTTCCCGGCTGCTAAGAATCGACGAATTGCAATCAGGTCTTGATCTCGATCTTGGCCTGCGCCTTCAAGGCGTCGAGCGCCTTGACCAATTCTTCCTGCTGCACGTGCTGCACCAGCGAAGGCTTGATCTGTTCGAGCGGCGGGATGCTGTCCGCCGCGGGGCGGATGTCGTCGAGCGCGATGACGTGGTAGCCGAATTGCGACTTGA
>DASVYZ010000191.1:0-2856 GCA_036391935.1 Burkholderiaceae bacterium
TGCTCGCCGGTGACGGGATCAACGCGCTTGGCCTGTCTGCCGGACTGCAAGGCATCCAGGCGCGCGCGCGCGGCGGCGCATGCCTGGGCATTGGCGCGGGCATCCTCGGCCTGCTGCTCCTGTTCGGCGGTCTTGGCCTTATCCACCGCGCGCTGCCTCGCATACGTGTCTTCGAGTGCCTTGATCTTTTCCCGCGACGTCACCGGTGCGCCGGGATCGGTCACAGCGGGATGCATTTCCTTGGCCTTGACGGTATTGGACGGACACTCCGTGGTGAAGGACTTCTTGCCGTTGGCATCGATGCACTCGTACACCTGCGCCTGCGCGCATGCCGAGGCCAGCAACAAGGCAAGCAGAAATGATTTAAGGAGAGCGCTCATGATTCCCCACAATTTCAGCCAGATAAGTTCGGCGCGGATGCCGCGAAGGCATCCGCTCGATCAAGGGGATTGTACGCGTTATTTGAAGAAACGCCGTGCACGTCCGGAGCCGGAATCGCGGATCTTGCCGCTCTTGACGAGGGCATTGATGGCGAAAATCATCCGGCCAGACAATTTCTGCACTTGCTGCTTGGTCGGTTCGAACTCAAGTTTGCCGATTGCGGCCTCTAGGATGTCGGGGAAGGAGCGCGGCTCATCGAGCACGAGGTTTTCCCAGAAATCGCCGCCGGTGAAGGGCAGGCCGCTGCTGTTGATCTTGCGTTCGCCCTTGCGGCGCAGACCCTTTTCCGGCTTCGCTGCCTTCGCACCGGCCTTGCCGGCCAAGCCAGGCTTCGGACCGCGCTTGCCGCGTGAAGCCGGCACGGCGCCGCCGCCCTGGAAGCCGGCCAACTGGCCCAGCATGCTTTCCAATGCTTCGATGCGCGAATGGTAATACTGCAAACCGTTTCTTGCGTGGGACAACTCTGCTTCAATAGCCGCTCGAGCGGACTCTAGATTTGACATGGATTTTCCTCCAAAGTGGATGTGGTACTACAGTGCCTATTTTAGCAGCAGCACGACGAATTCGTCATTACTCATGGTGGATGATGAGCTTCGGCAAATCGTTATTAATGTGAAGTTGACCGATAATCTCAAGCCATGTTGACCCGCATTCTCAACACATGGCGCTTTTCATCAGCGGCAAGCGGATTTCCACGATGAGCCCGCCGCCCTGGCGGTTGCTGGCGGCAATGCTGCCTCCATGCGCGGCAACGACACGCTGGGCAATCGCGAGGCCCAAGCCGTGCCCATCCATCTTGCCGGCGGCACTGCTGCCGCGGAAGAAGGCGCCGAAGATTGCATCGAGCTCCTCTTCCGGTACGCCTGGACCGCGATCAAGTACGAGGATGCGCAACGCGCCACTGGCGACTTCGGGGTTGACTTCAAGTATCACGGTGCTGCCGGCGACGGTTTGCTTGATCGCATTGCGCAGCACATTTTCGATAGCGCTGTGCAATAGCAGGGCATCGCCGCGTATCGTCACCGCGGCATTGCCCACGCATTCGAATTTCACTTCGTGCGCCGCGGCTTCGAAACGCGCATCCTCCAGCAAGTCGAACAGCAACTCTTCCACGCTCATTTCATCCATGGCTGGCTTCAGCGCACCGGCTTCAAGCTTGGATAGCGTAAGCAATTCCCCTACGAGCTTGTCCATGCGCACGCTCTCGCGCTCTATGCGTTCGAGCGAGGCGTCGATCTTGTCGGGCTGCTGGCGCGCCAGGCCGATTGCCATCTGCAGGCGCGCCAACGGCGAACGCAATTCGTGGGACACATCATGCAGCAGACGCTTTTGCCCGCTCATCAAGGTGCGCAGGCGGTGCACCATGACGTCGAACTCGCGGCTCAAGTCGGCCAATTCATCGCGGCGCTCACCCATCACCGATCCCGGCCGTACGTCAAGATCGCCTCCGGCAACCGACTCGAAGGCTGATCTCAGGTTGCGTATCGGCTTGGAAAGATACCAGGCCATGATGGCGGAGAAGATCAGGCTGCCCAGGATTGCCGAAACCACCGGCAGCAGCGGCAATAGCGGCACGAAAGGCAACATATGGAAGAACCCGGCTTCGCGTTCCGGCGGCGGACCCATTGGCCCCGCCGGCCTCATTCCGGGCTCCATCGTGCCGGGAGTGTTGGGATGCAAGGCAACGCCCGGCCCCTGGGAGCCTTGATGCCCTTGGGATTCGGGCCCTGGCCCGTGTCCGTTGTCCGGAAAACCCGGCGGAGGGCCGGCCTGCCCCATGCCGCCCGGCGGCCCCGGTTCTCCGCGCACCAGATTTTCCAGCCCGTGCGACATGGGAGAAAACAAAAGATAGCGATGGCCGTCCGGCGTCAGCACCTCGCGCACCACGCGCTGCTCGCCCTGATGCAGGAGCTTGCGCGCCTCCGCCACCGCTTCCGGTTTGATTTCATGTCCGAGCAGGTCGCGCGTATTGTCGATATCGGGTATTGCCGGCATGCTCTCGTCCCGCACCACGATCTCGTGGCGCCCTTCATGCCGCGCCAGCAATTCACGCAGGGCATTGACGCCGCCGTAGCGCAAGGCGGTGGCCGCCGCTTCGATCATGAAGGCAGCCGGCGGGCTTTGGTCGATCTGCTCACCGTTGTTGGCGTCGCGCGTGTGATACAGCCATACGGCCAGGCCGATGCCGAGCGAGGCAATGGTCTGCGCCAGCAGGGTGAAACCGAAAACCTTCCAGAACAGGCGTCCCACGGCTACTCCCGGATGAATTGGTAGCCGAGGCGGTAAACGGTCTGGATGCAGGAGCGCCCGTCGGACAAGGTGCCGAGCTTGTGGCGCAGGCTTGAGAGATGGACGTCGATATTGCGGTCGAAGCGCGCCAGAGGACGGCCCAGGCCCTGCTCCGACAATTCATTC
>DASVYZ010000192.1:0-3609 GCA_036391935.1 Burkholderiaceae bacterium
GCTGCATTCATCGAGGCATAGGTCACCTCGCCCGAATCGAACAAGCCGGCGGTGGACCGGTTCGCGTGCAGGCTCTGGGCCAGCCCGAGCGCATGGCCGTAAGCTGCGCGGAACAGCGACGGCCCTGCCGAAAAGCGCCGCACGCCGGCGGCATGCAATTCGGCGATGGGCGCCATGCCCGGCATCAGCATCAGGTTCAGCGGCAGGGCCGTACCTTGTGCGACGCTTGCCGTCTGCCCGGGCGCCGCCAAGCCGGGCACGAAGGCGCCGTCGGCGCCGGCTTCGGCATACAGCCGCAGCCGTTCCAGGCTCATTGCCGCCGCCTCATCGCCCTCGGCCAAGCCGCGCAGGTAGACGTCGGTACGAGCGTTGACGAACACCTGCCTGCCTTGCGGCGTGCGCTTGATCGCTTCTATCTTGCGCGCCAGGCCTTCGGGTGCCTTTCCGCTGTCTTCGATGTTGATGCCGCTGGCGCCGCAATCGACCGCTTCGGCCACGATGCCGGCCACGGTTTCAGGGTCGTCGCTGTAGCCGTCTTCCATGTCCACCGTCAGCGGCACCTTGATCACGCGTGCGATCCGGCCGATGGCGGCCATGGTTTCCGCACGGGGCAAATGGCTGCCGTCCGCGTAGCCTAGCGCCCAGGCCACGGCTGCGCTCGACGTCGCCAGGGCCGGCGCGCCCGTTGACTGCACCAGCACCGCGCTGGCCGGGTCCCACACGTTGGCTAGCAGCAGCGGTGTGTCGGCGTGGTGCAACTGCTTGAAGATGGAAAAACGATCGATGCTCATGCGGTCTCCGGAGGGGAAGCGAGTCACCCATCATAACGGCATCGTGTGAATTCCGCAGGCTGCGTCGGGACTGTCACTTTCGGTATCCGCGCACCATGACTTTCATGTTTTCATTTCACAGATTTTTACGATTGTGCCTTCAGCGCAACAGAGCCGTGACAAGTGGATGAAATCGCTCGAAATTTGTTCCCAAGAAAATTCGTTGGAGTACTATAAATCAAGCTTGTTGCATATCGACATGGTCCGAAAAGAATGTAACAGCGCAAGACGGTTTCGCACAAAACGCCGATTGTAAAATTCCCCAGGCGAGGAGCAAGCGATGAGAATGACCTTGAGGCTGTGCATTGTGTTCGCGGGATTGTGCATGGCGAACATGCCGGCGCGGGCTGAGCTGGTGGTCGTCGTCAATCCAAAAAGTTCGGCCGCCGCGATGAATGCCGAGCAGGTAGCCCAATTCTTCCTCGGCACCTCGACGGCGATGAAACCGATCGACCAGGCCGACGGCTCGGCAATCCGCACCGAATTCTACAAGAAGGTCGCCGACAAGGAACCCTCGCAAGTCAAGGCGATATGGTCCAAGCTCGTGTTCACCGGCAAGGGCAAGCCGCCCAAGGAACTGGGCTCGAGCGCGGATGTGAAGAAAGCCATCGAGGCCGATCCCAGCGCCATCGGCTATATCGAAAAGAGCGCCGTGGACAGTTCGGTCAAAGTCGTGTTGACGGTACCCTGACATGAAGCGCGCCCCGAAGAAAATGCCACGCTGCCCGGATTACTGCTCCAAGGAGATGATGTAATGAAACGGATTTCGATAGCCTTCACGCTCGCGGCTGTTTCAGCATGTTTTTCCGCATCGTCTTACGCCATCGACCTGGACGACAGCGGGTCGCTGACGCTGACCGGTTTCTACAACCTGACCGGCGCCAAGGTCTTGAGCGGCGATTCGCCGGTGACGAGTTCACCCTGGACCTATGTGCAGCCCTTTGCCGCGAACTCGACGGCCAACTGGCAATGCCCCTGCACGATCCAGAACTGGGAATACGTCGCAGTGTACGAGCGGGACAAGTGGGCGTTCAACCAGGAAACGCTGGGTGGCGTGCAGTTGAAGAAGGAATTCACCCCCACGCTGTCGGCCACGGCCCAGGTGGTGGTGCGCGCGCACAACCCGAACGAGCAATCGCGTCCGACGCTGGACTGGGCCTATGTGACGTGGTCGCCGGCGGAGAACTCGCCCTGGACCTTCCAGGCCGGCAAGTTCCGCATTCCGCTGTACTACTACAGCGATTATCTCTATATCGGCTATGCCTATCAATGGGTGCGGCCTATCCCCGACGTCTATGGCTGGCCGATCTACAGCTACGAAGGCGTCAATGCCGGTTACCGCACGCAATTGGGCAAGAGCGACTGGTCGCTCAATGCGCAAGTCTGGTACGGCAGCTACACGCAGAACAACGACGCTTACGACAGCCAGATCTACTACGGCGCGCCGACCAACGAGTCCTGGAAGGATATCTGGGGCGGCTATGCCCAGGTCAGCAACAACATCGTCGACGTGCGCGCCATGCTGATGACCTACCACGACGACACCTGGCAAAACCTGCCCGGCGGCGGCAGGGTGACCCTGACCGGCACCGATTCGCAATTCACGCGCATCGAAGGCCTGGCCGCCAACCTCGATTACAAGAACGTGGTGGTGCGCAGCGAATTCGACCGCTATGAGCAAGTCGATCTGCCGATCGGCGTCAACAACGTCTACAAGTACATGCTGCTCGGCGTGGGCTACAACTTCGGCACCGTGACGCCGATGTATACCTTCTCGCGCTATCGCACGATCGCCGAGCCGATCGAAGGGCGCAACACGCAGAACATCAGCGTGCGCTGGGACTTCAGGAAGAACATGGCGCTCAAGGTGCAGTATGACGTGTCGCGCGACGCATCCCATTACTCGACGCCATTCTTCGGCGATTCGAAACTGCTGTCGATTTCGCTGCAGGGTGTGTTTTAGCAGAAATGCTTGGGCGCCCGCGGAAACCCGGGCGGGAATGTGGCGGCGGCTTTCCCACATTGCACGCAGAGGCAATGGGGCGGGCCGCATTTTCGCGTGCGTCCGTGAAACGTGCGTGTGTGACTGGGGAAAATCTTGAAGCTGCCGCTGAGAGCGAAGTTTCTGTTGCAGAGCGGCCTGGTGTTGGCGTTGGTGGTGGGACTGCTGATCTGGAACAGCTTGCGCCTGCTCGATGATGCGGTGGAAGAAAACGCCTATCGCGTCGCGCGCGAGTACGCCGTTACGCTCAACCTGACCCTGAGCCCGTATGCAAGCGAGGGGCGGCTGCCGGCTTTGCGCAGTTACCTGTCCGAAATGCTGGCCGATCCGCGCGACAGTTTCGCGCGCTATATCTCCGTCACCGACGCCGACGGCCTGACCCTGCTCGAAGTCGGCAAGGTGCCGCCCAACCTTCCCACCTTTTCCGGCGGCGAGGGCTCGCGCGCCATGGGTTCGCTTCAGACGCGGCTGCAAGGAGGCATGATGCATGCGCGCGCGCCGCTGCTGTTGCGCGACAACCAGGTCGGCACCATCAACTTCGGCATTTCCGCCGAAGAACTGATGTCGGCGCGCAATAACGTCCTGCTGCAAGGCACCTGGATTTCCATCGGCGGCTTCATCGTGGCGCTGATTCTGCTTTATCTGTTCACCCAGGGCATCGGCCGGCGCCTGCGTGCGCTGACGCGCCAGTCGCAAAGCCTGGCACGCGGCGAATTCGGCGAATCCCTGCGCGAATACGGCGGCGACGAGATCGAAGTGTTCGTGCGCGCCTTGAAC
>DASVYZ010000193.1:0-2785 GCA_036391935.1 Burkholderiaceae bacterium
TTTCGGCCGCATCCGGTTTCAATTCCCGGGCGCGCTCGAACGAGGCCAGCGCCGCGTCGTACTGCCGCGCCACATGCAAAGCCTGGCCCAGGTTGGCATGCACTTCGGCCATGCCGGGCGCGAGTTCGGCGGCCGTTCGGCAATGGCGCAGCGCCTCGTCCATCCTGCCCATTTCGTGCAACAGGCTGCCGAGATTGCTGTGCGCCTGGGCGAAATCGGCGCGCCAGGCCAGCGCACGGTTGAAACTGGCCAGGGCCTCCTCGCGCCGCCCCTGGTCGCGCAGGGCCACGCCGAGGTTATTGTGCGCATCGGCGTAATGGGGCTGGGATTCGAGCGCGCTGCGATAGTGCGCAATGGCGTCGGCACTCCGGTGCCGTGCCTGCAGGATATTGCCGAGGTTGTTGTGCGCCAGCGCCTGGCGCGGGTCGTGCTCCAGCGCACGGCGGTAGGCCAGCATCGCCTCATCGGCCCTGCCGAGCGCCTGCAGCATCACGCCGGTCTGGCAATGCAGTTGTGCGCTATCGCAGCCTTCGTTCGCGGCGCGGCGCAATTCCTGCAGCGCTTCCTCGTGGCGCCCCAGTTCGGCAAGGCAGATCGCGAGATTGATGCGCGTGGCGGCCTCGATCCTGAACATGAGGGCGTAGCGGAACTGCTCTTCCGCGCCGGCGTAGTCGCGCATGCCGTACAGTGCGGCGCCGAGGTTTTGCAGCCCTTCCACGAAGTTCGGCTTGAGCTGCAAGGCCAGTCTCGCGTATTGCGCGGCTGCGGCGAATTCGCCGCGCGGCAGGAGCGCCACGGCCAGGTTGTTTTGCGCATCGGCTTCATGCGGCAGTAGTGCCGCGGCCTTGCGCAAGGCTTGCAGTGCGCCGGCGGCATCCCGCCCTTCCACTTGCAGGCTGGCGCCGAGCAGCTTCCATAGATAGCCGGTTTCGGGAAATTGCTCGAGCAGGCGGCGCGCCTTGCGCTGCACTTCGGCATGCAGGCCAAGCTTGAACAACTGGAACAGCGCCGCTTCCTCTTCCTGCAGCGGTCGCTTCGGATCGGGGTTCGCTTCGGCGCGCGCGAGCAAGGCATCGAGCGTCGGGTCGCATGCGTCGCTCCGCACGCCGCTTTGCAAGCCGTGCCGCAGCATGGCGAGCGCATCGGCATTGCGGCCGAGTTCAAGCAGGGTATGGGCGCAAGAAGCCAGGAATTGCGGCTGCAACGGGTTGGCGGCGAGCGCCGTCTGGAACAAGGTCAGGGCCACGTCGCGCCGCCCGACATGCAGCGCGATCAAACCGAGGTTATGGCAGGCATCGGGCTGTTGCGGCGCCGCTTGCAGCACCTTCTTGTACAAAGCCTCTGCCCCGGTCAGCCGGCCGGCGCGATGCTCGGCAATGGCTTGCTCGAGCAGGGAACGGACGGCAGGATTGAGGGTAGGTTGCGGGTGCATGAGCGAGATTGTAAGCGACAGGGGGCCGTGTTATCTTGCGGAAATGAACGACTTGAAACAAGCATACAGCACGGCGGCACGCCTTTTGAAACATGCCGACGGCTTGATGATCACGGCCGGAGCCGGCATGGGCGTCGATTCCGGCCTGCCCGATTTTCGCGGCGATGAGGGGTTCTGGAAGGCTTACCCCATGCTGGGTAAGCTCGGCATCAGTTTCTTCGAGATGGCCGACCCCAAACACTTCGCCGGCGATCCTTCCGCCGGATGGGGTTTCTACGGGCATAGATTGCAGCTCTATCGGGCTACCGTGCCGCATGCCGGCTTCGCCGGATTGCTTGAACTCGCCGCCGGGTTGGAGCACGGCGCCTTCGTCTTCACCAGCAACGTGGACGGCCACTTCCAGCGTGCCGGATTCGCGCCCGAGCGCGTGGTCGAATGCCACGGCTCGATCCATCATCTGCAATGCATGCAAAAATGCGGCCGGCAGATCTGGCAAGCCGATGCCTTCATGCCCGAGATCGACCACGCCCGATGCCGCCTGATGTCGGAGCCGCCGCGCTGCCCGCATTGCGGCGGCGTGGCGCGGCCCAATATCCTGATGTTCAGCGACTGGGATTGGGACGAATCGCGTTCCCGCGGACAGCTGGCCCGTCTGCAGAACTGGATCGATAAAGTCGTGCGGCTGGTGGTGATCGAACTCGGCGCCGGCACGGCCGTGGCCACGGTGCGTTCCTTCGGCGAAAGGCTCAATTGCCCGCTGATCCGCATCAATCCGACCGATTGCGATGTGCCCAAGGCGGACGACGTGGGTATCGCCTGCGGCGCGCTGGAAGGTATCGCGGGAATCGCCGCAGCCATTCAATAAAAAAACGGCGCACGATTTGCATCGTGCGCCGCCGACTTCGACTGCCTGATCAGCTATTCTTGTCGCGCAGCCATTCGGCGTGCGCTTTTTCGGCCGCGTGCAGGGCGCGGTCGATATGCTCCCAGGCGCGGTCGCGCAAGCCGCGGACTTCCGGATTGTCTTCTTCGCGTTCGAGGTCGCCGCGGGCGCGCTTCAGGGTCTCGATGGCCTTCAACAGACGGCTGCCGTGCTCGTGCGTATCGACGTTGGGATGGTCGTTGATATCCTTGCCGTCGTCGATGGCGGCATGCTTGATTTCGCGGATTGCCGCGTCGATTTCGGTGATGCCCACGTCTTCTTCGGCATACACCTTGGCATCGCCGGCCTGGTGATACAGGAACCAGCGCGCGGCGCGCAGATCGGACAGGGCGTGCAGATAGCCGGGATGGCGGCCGGGCATATCCTGCGCCGAAGCGATGCCGGGAACGATGGCAATCAGCGCCAGGGGA
>DASVYZ010000194.1:0-8468 GCA_036391935.1 Burkholderiaceae bacterium
AACGCCTCGTCGCGAAACGGGGCGCCCGATAAGGCGGCCGACAGGAAACGAAATTGGCCGTCACTATCCTGCCCGGCGCCGAAGACGGCTTGCTGGAGTTGCAGGACCATATGCTGTCGCAATGGGACCTGAAGCTTTGGCCCAAGGCGGAAAATGAGATGTTCGACAAGCTCGATACCATCGGCCAAGGCATGATCAAAGGCTTGCCGATCCGCGAACTGGTGCGGCTCGGCGACACCTACGTTTATCTGGTGGCCGCACAAAAGCGGAATTTCAAGAGCCTGCTGTTCAGGCGTCTGATGAGTTCGAGCTGACATCATCCTTTGCCATGCCCGACGCGCTCGATCCCGACACCGCCCTCAACCTGCTCGCGCTGCTGCAAGCCGGCAGGTTTGTCGAATGCGAAGCGGCGGCGCGCGAGGTGACCGGGCGTTTCCCCCATTTCGCCTCGGGCTGGAAAGTGCTGGCCGTGGCCTTGCAGCGCCAGGGGCGTCTGGCGCAAGCCTTTCCCGCTTTCCTGCGCGCGGCGCAAATGCTGCCCGAGGACGACGAGGCCCAGGGCAATCTCGGTCTGGCTCTGCTCGAGGCCGGTGAGTTGGCGCAGGGCGATCATTTCCTGCGCCGTGCGCTGGAATTGAAGCCGACCAATGCCATGGCGTGGAACAACCTGGCGCACGGGCTGGCTCGCCAAGGCAGGCTGATCGAAGCGGAACAGTCGCAGCGCGGCGCGTTGGCGCGCGCGCCGCACAACCGCGAATTCGTTCACAACCTCGGTTCCATCCTGCACGATCAGGGGCGCATCGCCGAGGCGGAAGATTGCTACCGGCGCGCGATCGCTCTCGATCCCCTGTTCGCCCATGCGCACTGGAGCCTCGGCATGTGCCGCCTGCAGGAAGGCGATTTCACCGACGGCTGGCGCGAATACGAGTGGCGCTGGCAAACCCCGCGCCTGATGGCCGAGCGCAGCCGCTACGGCGACATGCGCTGGACCGGGGAACAGGATATCGTCGGCAAGACCATGCTGCTGTGGGCGGAACAAGGCCTGGGCGACACCTTGCAATTCTGCCGCTACGTGCGCGCGCTGGCGGCACGCGGTGCGCGCATCGTGCTCGATGTGCCGGCGGCTTTCCTGCGTCTGCTGGCGCCGCTGGCGCCGGTGAACGACCAGGCCGGCGCCGTGCCGGCGCACGATTTCCATTGCCCCTTGATGAGCCTGCCGCTCGCGCTCGGCGAAAGCGGCATTGCCCCCTGTGCGCCTTATCTGCATGCCGATGCCGCCCTGGCCGCGCTCTGGCGCGAACGGCTCGGCCCGGCCGGCAAGCCGCGCATCGGCATCGCCTGGAGCGGCAACCGGCGCCACCTGCAGGATTACCGCCGCTCGATCCCGGTCGAGCGTTTCACGACGCTGGCCGGGGCAACCTATGAATTCGTCAGCATCCAGGCGGCGCCGAGCGAAGCCGAACGCGCCCACCTCGAAGCGCAGGCCATTCCGCGCTTCGAGCATTTGCTGACAGACTATGCGGAAACGGCGGCGCTGATCGCCGACCTCGACCTCGTACTATGCGTGGACACATCCGTCGCGCACCTCGCCGCCGCGATGGGCAAGCCGGTATGGCTGCTGCTGTCTTACCAGGCGGATTGGCGCTGGCTGTCCGGGCGCAGCGATTGCCCATGGTATGCAAGCTTGCGCATCTTCCGCCAGCCGCGGCTGGACGACTGGGATAGCGTATTCGCGGAGGTGAGGCAGGAGCTTGGACAGCGCTACGAGAGTGCTTGAAAGATCAGATCCAGTTCCTCTTTGGCATCGGCCATCAAGGCATCGCCCGCTTCCTTGTTCAAGCCCAGCAGTACCAGGGCCGGAGGCAATTCATCCCAGTGGATGATGGGTTCGCGGTCGATGTGGTGATGCGCATCGAGGATGTTGGCCGCCAGCACCACGTCGGTGACGTCGGGCGGGCCGCGGTGCCGGCGTTCCAGATCCCGGTGTTCCAGCACGGCATTGCGGATTTCATCCGACACTTCCCAGGTTTCCAGAACGGCCGCACCGATGGAGAGGTGCCAGCGGTCGATCACGTCCCACAAGGCTGCCTGGTCGACGAACACGTCGGAAAAGCTGTGTGCGCGCGACAGGATGTAGAACTTGCCCACGTCGTGCAGCAGCCCGGCGATCATGGCCGTATCGGGGTGCAGCCGCGTCAGCTTGCGCGCCATGACAAAAGACAGCGCCGCCACGCGTATGCTGCGGTTCCACAAGCCGTTCAGCAATTGCGGCGATTCGGCGCTCGACTTGGTCTGCACCAATTGCTTCATGCCGACGGCCAGTGCCACGTTGCGCGCCATGCCGAAGCCGAGCCGTACCACGGCCACGCGCAAGTCGTTGGTGGGAGCGCCGCCATTGTCATAGGCCGCCGAATTGGCCATGCGCAGGATTTGCGCGGAGAGCACGGGTTCGGCGCCGATGATGCGCGCCACGCGTTCGGTCGGTGCGTCCGGGTCGTTCAGTGCCTGCCGGATCTTGAGCGTGACCGAAAGCGACGTGGGGAACAGCAAGTCCCTGGACGACAACTCCGTCGTCAGGCTTTCAAGGAACGCAAATTCACCGGCCTTGTCTGAACTCATGGATATAGATTTGACGGGACCCGAACCGATTATAGCCCCGCCTGGCAACTGGCAGCCTGTCGAACTTGAGGAATCGAAGCAAAAAATGGCTGGGCGAGTACAGATTTTGCCGATTTTTTGTGTCAATAGCGGGACGATTGACACAAAAAATCGGAGACTTGGGGCTGGCCGGGTATTTTTGCATCCGATTCCCCTCAAGCCGACAGGCTGCCGGGTTCGGAAACGTTAATCGATTCAACCGGGAAACAACAGTCGCGCAATGATGATGACAGGTAAAATTTACGATCAATTACCGACGCAAAACTCCGTCCGCTCGCCTACAATGACGGCAAACAAGGGGGAATGCCGGCTTGAATTCCAGTTCTTTCCCCCAATCTACCCCTTGTTCGAAGTCACTTCCGCTCGAATTTTTCAGCACGACTTTTGAGCAACTCTTAAGCAATTTTTAAGGAGCTTGACGATGTTCAAACAATCCTTGATCGCACCGGCCTTCGTTGCCCTGGCACTGGTGGCCGTTGCCCCGGCCCAGGCTGCCGGCGCCGATGCGACCATCCACGAAGTCTACCAGGCCGCAGACGCAGGCCGGTTCGACGACGCGCAGAAGATGATGGACAAGGTGCTGCAAGACCACCCCAACAGCGCCAAGGCCCACTTTGTCGAAGCCGAATTGCTGAGCAAGCAAGCGCGCTACAACGACGCCCAGACCGAATTGAACACGGCGCTGCGGCTGGACCCGGCGCAAAGCTTCGCCAAGCCCGGCCGCGTGCAGGAACTGCAAAACGTCATCAACGGCTCGCACCAGCAGCGCGTGATGCAGCGTAGCGTTCCCACCCAGGCAACGCCGGTCTATGTCAGCCGTCCGCAGCCGCAATCGAGCGGCGGTGGCGGCTGGCTCGTGATTGCGGTCATCTTCATCGCCATCTTTGCGCTGATCGCAATGGTGCGCTCGGCGATGCGGCGCAGCGTCGTCGTCGCCAACGGTTATGGCCCGGGCGGCGGCTATGCTCCCGGCTACGGCCCCGGTTATGGTCCTGGCTACGGCCCCGTGGTCGGCGGCGGCGGTCTCGGTTCCGGCATCCTCGGCGGCCTGGCCACGGGTGCCGCGGTTGGCGCAGGCATGGTGGCCGGCGAGGAATTGATGGAACACATGACCGGCCGCGACCGCGAGCGCGACGTCGAATACATCCGCGAAGAGCGCGTGCGCGACGACGGCTGGGGCGGCAACCAGAATAACGACATGGGCGGCAGCGACTTCGGTGTGTCCGACAGCTCGTCCTGGGATTCCGGCGGCGGCGGCAGCGACGATTGGTAATGCGCGCCGGCCGCGTTTAAGCAGAAGCATCCAAGCCGAATCCACGGCCGAATTCAGAGCCGAATTCAAAGCCACGCTCGGCCAAGGCGGGACGGATGTTCCGCCTTTTTTCCACCGCACACCATGCAACAACGCCTCGCCGTCGAACTCGAAAAATCCTACCGCCTGCTCAACCACGGCCCCACGGTACTGGTATCTTCCGCCTTCAACGGCAGGCAAAACGTGATGGCGGCGGCCTGGTCCATGCCGCTCGACTTTTCGCCGCCCAAGGTCACCGTCGTCATCGACCGCAATACCTTGACGCGCGAACTGGTGGAAGCCTCGGGCGAGTTCGTGCTCAACATTCCCACACGCGAGCAGGCGCGCATGACGCTGGCGGTCGGCTCCAGGTCCGGCCGCGAATCGGGCCACGGCGGCGGCAAGTTCGGCGAGCTCGGCATCGCGACATTCGCAGGCGCCGAGGTGGGCGCACCGCTCATCGTTGGCTGTGTAGGCTGGCTCGAATGCCGCGTGATTCCGGAACCGCAGGTGCAACAGCGCTACGACCTCTTCATCGGCGAAATTGTCGCGGCCTGGGCCGACGCACAGGCCTTCAAGAACGGGCACTGGGTATTCGAGGAAGGCGGGCCGCGCAGCATCCACTACGTGGCCGGCGGCAATTTCTTCGAGACCGGGGCGGCATTCGAGATCGGGCAGGATAAAGATCGGCAGGGATAACGTTCAGCGGCAACGGGGACGCAATAGACAACGGAGGTCGTCATGCTGGGTTTTATCGGATGGTGCATCTTGTTCGTACTGTGCTGGCCGCTGGCGCTGATCGTGCTGGTGCTGTGGCCCTTGATCTGGCTGATTTCCCTGCCTTTGAAACTGGTGGGCATCAGTCTTGACGCAGTGTTTGCCTTGATCAAATCCCTCCTGTTCCTGCCGGCCAGGATGCTGGGCTTCCGTGGCTGAGTCTTCCCCCATGTCATAAGACAGCGAGCGGCTGCCGGGCCGGCCGCTGCAAAGGTGTCATGCCTCGGCCAGCATCAAGGCGAAGCGATGCAGACGCCGCAAAATTGAAAAGACACCGCTGCCCAACGCGTCTAGTCGTCGGACGCCTCCCACAACTCCACCTTATTCCCGTCCGGATCCATAAGCCAGGCAAATTTCCCATACGGATAATCTTCAGTCTTGTCGATAGCCACGCCCTTGCTTCGAAGGTGGCTCAAGATCGCGGCCATATCCTTGACCCGATAATTAATCTGCCCGGTGCGCGGCTTGCCTGTCAGATCTTCATCGGTATGGATGATCGACCACGCGGTCGTGCGCGTGATCTCGGGATTGTCGAGATCGCGATAATCGAAGGTCGCGTAGACGGAACTGCATTCGTCGCCGCCGCTCGCCGTCTCGATGCCGAGACAATCGCGATACCAGGCCGCCAACCGCTTCGTATCGTTGGTAAACAGAAAAGCGCCACCGATTCCTGCGATCATAGGTTTCTCCTCTTTACAATGGTTAATATGCGGACATCTTGCGAACCGGCACACACAGCTCCAGGTCGAGATGCGACCAGTCGGCCGCCTGCTCCTTGTCCATGAAAATCCCCAGCGCCGGAGCGTGTTGCGGCTCGTACTCGCTACGGATCAGCCAGCTTCGATACAGATAATCCCACGCGGTGGCGATGCGGTAAAGGTCGCCGGAGACCTTCACGCTGGAAGGCTAGGCCAAAAAGTCCTCGATCAGCCCGGCCAGCAATTCCGGCTGATCGTGATGCAGCATATGCCCCGCGTCCGGCACGATCTTCGCCGTCGGATTGGCAAGGTGCTGCATGCGCCTGTCGATCTCGGCCCGTGCCGCTTCCTTGCTGCCCAGGAAGCGCCACACTTCCGTCCCGGCCGCTTCCACCCAAAGCACGGGCGCCGTAATGGCGCGCCAGCAAGCCAGCACTTCCTCGATGCGGTAGAGAACCGGGCTGACGCCCTTGTGCGCCGGATCGCCGCGTATCTCCCACACGCCGTCGGAAGTCTGATGCCCCCAATGCGGCGCGAGAAAGGCGGCGCGTTCGGCCGACAGGCGCGGATTGTTTTTCCGCAAGCGCGCCGCCACTTCGGCCTCGCTGGCATAGCGCATCAGACGCGGCGGCTCGCGCAGTTCGTCCAACCACTTGGCATAGCGCTGGGGCGCCTGCTCCGGCCTGGTCGCCCCCATGCCGAAGCCTTCGAGGTTGATCAGCCTGGCCACGCGCTCCGGCCGGATGCCGGCATAGAGGCAGGCGATGTTGGCGCCCATGCTGTGGCCCAGCAGATTGACCGGCGCATCGTGCGCGCAATAGGTCAGGATGGCGTCGAGATCGCCCACGTAATCGGCGAAGTAATAGGTGTCGCCGCCGCCGTTTTGCGACAGGCCGAAACCGCGCCAATCGGGAGCGACGACATGCCAATCCCGCGTCAAATGATCGACCACGAACTGGAACGAGGCGGAGACATCCATCCAGCCGTGCAGCATGACCAGGAGCGGCGCCCCCTCCTCGCCCCAATGGCGCAGGTGGTATCGCAATCCGCGAACCGTGATAAATTCCGAGGAAGAGGGCTTCATGCCGCCCAGAATATCACGGAGACTTTCATGGTGCCTGACATCGCTGACCGCTACGCACAGCTTTATGAGGAATTCCGCTGGCACGTCCCGGAGCAATTCAATATCGCCGAAGTCTGCTGCCGGCGCTGGGCCGGCGACGCAGGACGCATTGCCCTGCATTGCGAAGACGAGGAAGGGCGCGAACAGCAATTCACTTACGCGCAATTGCAGGAACAGGCCAACCGCCTCTCCAACCTGTTCGCCAGTCTCGGCGTCGCGCGCGGCGAGCGCATCGCCATCGTGCTGCCGCAACGCGTGGAAACCGCGGTCGCCCATATCGCCTGCCAGCAATCGGCCATGGTGGCGATGCCGATGTCCATCCTGTTCGGCCCCGATGCGCTCGAATACCGTTTGCAGGACAGCGCGGCCGTCGTCGCCATCGTCGATTCGGCGGCGCTGCCGGCCCTGGAAGAAATCCGCACGCACTGCCCCGCCCTGCGCCATGTGGTCGCGATCGATTGCCATGCGGAGCATGCGCTGGACTGGGCCGCGTCGCTCGCGGCCATGCACGCAGACTTCACGCCCTGCGCGACGCATGCGGAAGACCCGGCCATCCTGATCTACACCAGCGGCACCACGGGTTCCCCCAAGGGCGCCCTGCTGCCGCAGCGCGCGCTGATCGGCAACCTCACGGGCTTCGTGGCTTCGCAAAACTGGTTTCCCCAGCCGGGCGACGTATTCTGGTCGCCGGCCGACTGGGCCTGGACCGGCGGCTTGATGGACGCGCTCTTGCCCACGCTCTATTTCGGTCGCCCCATCGTCGGCTATCGCGGGCGCTTCACGGCCGGGACGGCCTTCCGCCTGCTGGAAAAATACGGCGTGACCAATACCTTCCTCTTCCCGACCGCGCTGAAGATGATGATGAAAGCGGCGCCCCATGCCCCGCGCAAGCTCAAGCTGCGCGCCATCATGAGCGCAGGCGAAGCCGTGGGCGATGCGGTGTTCCACTGGTGCCGCGACGCGCTCGGCGTGACGGTCAATGAAATGTTCGGCCAGACCGAGATGAACTACATCGTCGGCAACAGTGCCCTGCAATGGCCGCCCAAGCCGGGCAGCATGGGCCGGCCCTATCCCGGCCACCGCGTCGCCGTGATCGACGAAGAAGGCCGCGCGCTGCCGCCGGGCGAGACCGGCGAAGTGGCGCTGCACCGCACCGACCGGCACGGCATGCCCGACCCGGTCTTTTTCCTCGGCTATTGGCGCAAGCCGCAAGCCACGCAAGACAAATACACTGGAGACTGGTGCCGTACCGGCGACCTGGCGAGCATGGATGAAGACGGCTACCTCTGGTACCAGGGCCGCGCCGACGACATGTTCAAGGCGGCGGGCTACCGCATCGGGCCGGCGGAAATCGAGAACTGCCTGCTGAAACATCCGGCCGTGGCCAATGCGGCCGTCGTGCCCAAGCCCGATGCCGAGCGCGGCAACGTGGTGAAGGCTTTCGTGCTGCTGGCGCCGGGATATGCGCCCGACGAGTCGGCGCACGACGATTTGGTCAGGCAATTGCAGGCGCACGTGCGCGGCAAGCTGGCGCCTTACGAGTATCCTAAAGAGATTGAATTCGTCGATAGCTTGCCGATGACGACCACGGGCAAGCTGCAGCGGCGGGTGCTGCGCCTGCTGGAGGAAGAGCGGGCCAAGGGAGGGCAGGCATGAGTGCTGCGCGATGAACGCGGCCAGGCCGGCACGAGGAGATGGACGGCGGAGACCCTGTACGTCTCCGCCGTCCGAGGCGAACCGGGCGACTTAGTTGAACTTGTAGTCAAGTCCCACGCGCAGCATGCGGCCCTCTGCGTCTTGCAGGCTGGTCGGAACGATGCCGTCGACCCCGAAAGCACGCAGGTCCGCCGGCGAGCGTTGCTGGAACAGGTTCAGTACGTTGGCGGAAATCACCAGATTCTTGATGCCGTTATAGGCCAAA
>DASVYZ010000195.1:0-3560 GCA_036391935.1 Burkholderiaceae bacterium
CCAAGTCGAGCTGGTTCGCCTTCGACCACTATTATTCCGACACGTCGTTCCCTGCGATCCTGCCCGATGTGTTCGCCACCGCGCCGAAAAAAGTGATGGACATCGGCGCCAACACCGGCAAGTTCAGCAGTGCCGCGCTGGCCTACGACGCCAAGGTCGAATTGCACCTGACCGATCTGCCGGGCCAGCTTGCCGTGGCCGACGCCAACCTCCAGGCCGCCGGCGTGCGCGCGCGCGCCCACCTGCACGCGGTCGACATGCTGGACCCCGCCGCGCCTTTCGAACCGGGCATGGACGTGATCTGGATGAGCCAGTTCCTGACCTGCTTTTCGGAAGCCGTGGTTGCCACGATTTTCAAACGCGCCGTCGCGGCCTTGAACAAGGGCGGGCAGGTGCTGGTGCTCGATACCTTCTGGGACCGCCAGCGCTACGACATCGCCAGCTATTGCCTGATCAATACCTCGCCCTATTTCACAGCCATGGCCAGCGGCAACAGCAAGGTCTATGAAAGCGAAGACATCATACGTCTCGCCGCCAGCGCCGGCCTGCGCCTGCTGACCGTGCGCGACGACATCGGCTATTGCCATTCGCTGATGCGTTTTGGCGCGGATGGCGGGATCCATGGTGAATAAGCCGGTTATCGTCATCCCGGTATACAACCACGAGCGCGCGATCGGCGCTGTGGTTGAGGGCTTGCGCGGTTTTGGCGTTCCCTGCATCCTGGTTGACGATGGCAGTTCGGCCGAATGCGCGCGCGTGCTCGACGGCCTGGCTGCGACCGAGGGCGTGAGCCTGGTGCGGCTGGCAAAAAACGGCGGCAAGGGCGCTGCCGTGCTGGCGGGCTTCGATGAAGCGGCGCGGTGCGGCTACAGCCACGTGCTGCAGATCGATGCCGACGGCCAGCACGACGTGGGCGATATCCCGCGCTTCCTCACGCTCGCCGAACAACATCCGCACGCGGTGATCAACGGCAAGCCTGTCTATGACGAATCGGTGCCCAAGGCGCGCCTTTATGGCCGTTATGCCACGCATATCTGGGTCTGGATCAATACGCTCTCGCTGGCGATCCACGATTCCATGTGCGGCTTCCGCGTCTACCCGATTGCCGCGGTGCAAGCGCTGCGGGCGCGCTGCAAGCTCGGCTCGCGCATGAATTTCGATACCGATATCCTGGTGCGGCTGTACTGGGACGGCCTGGAAGTGGTGAACCAGCCCACGCCCGTGGCTTATCCCAGCGATGGCGTCTCGCACTTCCGCGTCTGGGCCGACAATGTGCGGATTTCCGGCATGCACACCAAGCTGTTTTTCGGCATGCTGCCGCGCATCCCGCGCCTGATAGCGCGCCATTTCCGCTAATCATGCGAAGCGAACGCCGACACTGGGCCGCCATCAACGAATCGAGCTTCGTTGCCGGCATGCGCTTTCTGTTCTGGGTGTGCCGCGTGTTCGGCCGCTGGCCCTTCCGCATTGTGCTGTATCCGGTTTTGTTCTGGTATTTGCTGGCGAAGCCGCGCGCGCGCCGCGCGTCGCAAGCCTATCTGCGCCGCGTGGCGAAACATGTGGAGATCGACACCGGCTGGATCGGCGTATTGCGCCACTTCGCCGCCTTCGCCGAAACCATCCTGGACAAGATGCTGCTGTGGGGCGGCATGTTCAGGACCGATACGGTGCGCTATTTCGGCATCGAGATGATGCATCAATGCATACGCGAAAAACGCGGCGTGATGCTGATCTGCTCCCATCTCGGCAACCTCGACCTGTGCCGCGTGCTGTCTTCCATGCGCAATGATTTCCCGCTGACCATCCTGGTCCATACCAAGCATGCGCAAGCGTTCAACAACATGCTGGCCGCCTTGAATCCGGCGAGTAGCCTGAACCTGATGCAAGTCACCGAAGTCGATGCCGCCGCCGCGATGCAGCTTGCCGAACGCATGGGGCGCGGCGAATCGGTGGTGATCGCAGGCGACCGCGTGCCGGTTTCGAGCGACCCGCGCGTGGCCTTTGCCGATTTCCTCGGCGAGCAAGCCGCCTTCCCGGTCGGGCCCTATGTGCTGGCAGGCGCGTTGCAATGCCCGGTCTACCTGCTGTTTTCGCTGCGCCGCAGCGGGGATTACGAGGTCCATTTCGAATTGCTGCGCGAATCGGCACGCCTGCCGCGCAAGAACCGCGACGAAGCGCTTGCCGGCATGGCGGCCGACTTCGCCAAACGACTCCAATACCATTGCCTGCGCGCCCCGCTGCAATGGTTCAATTTCTACGATTTCTGGCATTTCTCACGATTGGAAAGTTCCGATGCAAGCCGCTGACGCCATGACCCCTTCCGCCGCTCAACACATTGTGAGCTTCGACCGGGGGCGCCTGACGATAGAAGACATCGTCGCCATTGCCGCGCGCAAGGCAAGGGTCGAGTTGTCGGCCGACCCCGGGTTCCGCGCCGCGATTGCCAGGGGCGCCGACTTCCTCGACCGCCTGCTGCGCGAAGACGGCACGATCTACGGCGTGACCACGGGCTACGGCGACTCCTGCACCGTGACCGTGCCGCCGGAACTGGTGGCCGAACTGCCGCACCATCTCTACACCTATCACGGCTGCGGCCTCGGCCAGCACTTCTCGCCGGAACAGACGCGCGCCATCATGGCCGCGCGACTGGCTTCGCTGTCCAAGGGCTTTTCCGGTGTCTCCGTCGAATTGCTGGAACAGATCGTCAAGCTGATGCAGCATGACTTGCTGCCGGTGATGCCATCCGAAGGTTCGGTCGGCGCCAGCGGCGACTTGACACCCTTGTCCTATCTCGCGGCCGTGCTGTGCGGCGAGCGCGAAGTCTGGCATGGCGGCGAACAGGTCGGCGCGGCGGAAGCCTTGCGCGCAGCCGGTATTCCGCCCTTGCGCCTGCGTCCCAAGGAAGGCCTGGCCATCATGAACGGCACGGCCGTCATGACGGCGCTGGCCTGCCTGGCCTATGACCGCGCCGAATACCTGACGCGCCTGTGCACCCGCATCACGGCACTGGCCTCGTTCGCGCTCGACGGCAATGCCCACCATTTCAATGAGACGCTGTTCTCGGTCAAGCCCCACCCCGGCATGCAGCAAGTCGCGGCCTGGCTGCGCCATGACTTGCCCACCGACGTGGTCGAACGCAACGGCAAGCGCCTGCAAGACCGCTATTCGATCCGCTGCGCGCCGCACGTGATCGGCGTGCTGGCCGATGCGCTGCCTTTCCTGCGCCAATCGATCGAGAACGAACTCAACAGCGCCAACGACAATCCCATCATCGACGCCGAAGGCGAACACGTGCTGCATGGCGGCCACTTCTACGGCGGCCACATCGCCTTCGCCATGGACGGCATGAAGAATGCCGTGGCCAACCTGGCCGATTTGCTCGACCGCCAGATGGCATTGCTGGTCGACGCGCGCTACAACCACGGCTTGCCCGCCAACCTGTCGGGCGCCGAGGGCCAGCGCGCTCCGATCAACCATGGCTTGAAGGCGCTGCAGATCAGCGCCTCGGCCTGGACCGCGGAAGCCTTGAAACTGACCATGCCGGCTTCGGTGTTCTCGCG
>DASVYZ010000196.1:0-2033 GCA_036391935.1 Burkholderiaceae bacterium
GCCTTGCGGCTGTGTTCGGAGCCCGGCAGCGTCTATGTGCCGCCGTTCGACCATGCCGATATCTGGGACGGCAATGCCAGCTTGATCGATGAGGCCGCGCGCCAGATGGAAGGAGGCGCTTTCGATGCGGTCGTCTGTGCCGTCGGCGGCGGCGGCTTGATGGCGGGCGTGCTGCACGGCTTGCATCGCAACGGCTTGCAGCATGTGCCGGTGATCGCGGCCGAAACCGAAGGCGCGGCTTCGTTTGCCGCCGCGATGGAAGCCGGCGAGCCGGTTACGCTGCCGGCCATTACCTCGATTGCCAATTCGCTCGGTTCCAAGCGCGTGGCCGATGAAGCCTATGCCTGGACGCGGCGCCACGAAATCAGGAGCGCCGTGGTCAGCGATGCCGATGCGGTCGACGCCTGCCTGCGCTTTGCCGACGAGATGCGCATGCTGGTCGAGCCGGCTTGCGGCGCCGCGCTGGCCGTGGCATACGGCCGGCTGCCGCAACTGGCGCCGTTCAAGCGGCCGCTGATCGTGGTGTGCGGCGGCATCGGGGTCGATCTGGCGAAATTATCGGCCTGGAAAACGCAATACTCCTTGTGATCGCCTTGTCATCGCCTTTATGATACGCGCCGCCTTCCCCAAGATTCTCTCGTCGCAGATCGCTTTCGATACGGCGCGCACGATCCTGGACGGCTTCGACAAGCATTACCGCCTGTTCCGCCAGGCTTGCGAGTCGGCCAAGCATCATTTCGAGACCGGCGATTGGACCAAGGCGCAAGCCGAGGCGCGCGAGCGCATCGCGTTTTACGACAAGCGCGTGGCGGAATGCGTCAAAATCCTCGAAGACGAATACGGTGAACACGATCTGACGCACGACGTGTGGCGCGAAGTGAAGCTGCACTATATCGGCCTCTTGACCGACCACAAGCAGCCCGAGCTGGCCGAAACCTTTTTCAATTCGGTGTGCTGCAAGATGCTGCACCGTGCCTATTACCACAACGACTTCATCTTCGTGCGTCCGGCGGTCTCGACCGACTACATCGAGAACGCCGAGCCGGTGCCGACCTATCGCGTCTACTATCCCGACACCGACGGCTTGCGCTTCACCTTGAAGCGCATCGTGACGAACTTCCAGCTGCAGTGCAAGTTCGCCGATCTCGATCGCGACGTGGCCCAGGTCGAGGAACGGCTGCTGAAGATTTTCGGCGACGACGCCTTCGAGCCCAACCACCAGATGCAGGTGCTGTCCTCGCTGTTCTTCCGCAACAAGGGCGCCTATATCGTCGGCAAGCGCATCAACGGCAGCCGGCAATACCCCTTCATCGTGCCGATCCTGCACAACCGCAAGGGCGAGTTGGTGCTCGACACCGTGATCTTCGATCCGGTGACCATCGTGGTGCTGTTCTCGTTCACGCGCGCCTACTTCATGGTCGACATGGAAGTGCCCTCGGCTTACGTGGAATTTTTGCGCAGCATGCTGCCCAACAAGCCGCGCAGCGAAATCTACACCGTCATCGGCTTGCAGAAGTTGGGCAAGACGCTGTTTTACCGCGATTACCTGCACCACCTGCGCCACTCGTCCGACCGCTTCGAAGCCGCGCCCGGCATACGCGGCCTGGTGATGGTGGTGTTTGCGCTGCCTTCGTTTCCCTATGTATTCAAGGTGATCAAGGACAGTTTTCCACCGCCCAAGGAAACCACCAAAGAATTGGTCAAGGAAAAATACACGCTGGTCAAGAACCACGACCGCGTCGGCCGCATGGCCGATACGCTGGAATTCTCCCAGGTTGCCTTGCCCAAGGCGCGCTTTTCGCCCGAACTGCTCCGCGAGCTCTACGCGCAGATTCCTTCGCAACTGGAGGAAGACGGCGAGGATCTCGTCATCAGGCACGCTTACATCGAGCGCCGCATGATCCCGCTGAATCTCTACCTGGAAAGAGCGGACAAGGACGGCCGCCACGATCTCGTCGACGCCGCCGTCCGCGAATACGGCAATGCGGTGCGCGAACTTGCCATCGCCAACATCTTTCCCGGTGACCTGCTGT
>DASVYZ010000197.1:0-5215 GCA_036391935.1 Burkholderiaceae bacterium
TTGCCCGGCAAAAAAAGGCCGCCGAGCGCCGCTACCAGGAATTCGTCAGGGAAGGCGTGGGAGGCGAGAGTCCCTGGAAATATTTGCGCAAGCAGATCCTGCTCGGCAGCGATGAATTCATCGCTGCTATGGCGCCCTTGCTGGGTGATGCCGGGCGCATACGCGAGCACCAGTTGCGCGAGCGGCGGAGCAAGCGCCCGAGCCTGACGCAGCTGTTTGCCAAGGTAAAGGACAAGGCACAGCGCAACGATGCCATTCGCCTGGCCCATCTGCAGCATCTCTACAGCCTCAATGAAATCGGTCAATATGTTGGCCTGCATTTCGCAACTGTCAGTAAAATAGCGAACACTGCAGTCGGGGAATGAGCGTCGGGTTGGCCGGCAAGCCCCGGCCAACTTTTCCGTGACATGCCGATGACCATTCCCCAGATTGAACCGATACACGACGCCGCCCTTGCCGCGACGCTTCACCACGCCATCGACACCAAGACCAAGCCGCCCGGCAGCCTCGGCATGCTGGAGACGCTGGCCAAACAGATTGGCTTGATCCAGCGCACTGCCAAGCCAGGGGTGAACCAGCCCGCCATCCTGGTCTTTGCCGGCGACCATGGCGTGGTGGCGGAAAACATCTCGCCTTACCCTCAAAGCGTCACCTGGCAAATGGTGGAGAATTTTCTTGCCGGCGGCGCCGCGATCAACGTCTTTGCACGGGCGCACGGCTGCGACATTCACGTGATCGATGCCGGCGTCAACCACGAATTCGCAAAGGGCGCCGCCGCGTCGCGCGACAAGCTGATCGACCGCAAGGTCGGCTTCGGCACGCGCAATTTCGCCGTCGAACCGGCCATGACGCGCGAACAATGCGAGACGGCAATGCGCCGCGGCATGGAATTGGTCGACACGCTCCAAGGCAATGTGGTCGGTTTCGGCGAAATGGGCATAGGCAATACGACTTCCGCCGCGGCCATCATGCATGTCTTGTCCGGCATCGCGCTGGCGGATTGCGCAGGGGCGGGTACGGGGCTCGATGCCGCAGGCGTGGCGCACAAGCGCGACGTGATCGCCGCCGCCGTGGCGCGCCACGGCGTATCCGATCCGGTCGACGTGCTGGCCGCCTTCGGCGGTTTCGAAATCGCCATGATGGCCGGCGCCATGCTGCGGGCGGGGGCTTTGCGCAAGGTGTTGTTGATCGACGGCTTCATCGTCACCAGCGCCCTGATGGTGGCCTTGCGCCTGCAGCCGGCTTTGCGCGACTATTGCGTGTTTTCGCATTGCTCGAACGAAAACGGCCACCAGGCCATGCTGCGCCATCTCGGCGCCAAGCCCTTGCTGCAGCTCGATCTGCGCCTGGGCGAGGGCACGGGGTGTGCCCTGGCGATGCCTCTGCTGCGTTCGGCCACGGCTTTCCTGGCCGAAATGGCGACGTTCGAATCGGCCCAGGTGAGCGGCAAGGCCGATGACGAAGCGCGGTGAAGCCGGGAACCGCGAGAGCAAATCCTGGCTCTTGCATCAATTGCGCCTGTTTTTCCTGGCGCTGCAGTTTTTCACCCGTTTGCCGATTCCGGACTGGGTCGGCTTTCGCGAGGAATGGCTGGGGCGGACTGCGCGTTTCTTTCCGCTGGTCGGCTGGATTGCCGGTGCGCTGCCTGCCTTGGTGGCATGGGAAGCGGCCCACCTGCTGCCGTCGCTGCCGGCCTTGCTGCTGGCCTTGATTGCAGGCGTTCTCTTGACCGGTGCCTTGCATGAAGACGGCTTTGCCGACGTTTGCGACGGCTTCGGCGGCGGCGCGACGCGCGAGCGCGTGCTTGAGATCATGCGCGATTCTCGTATCGGCGTCTATGGCGCGCTCGGCACGGGCTTGCTGTTGGCGCTGAAGCTGTCTTGCCTTGAGTCCTTGCCGATAAGGGACGGTGCGCTCGGCCTGTTGGCGGCACATCCGCTGTCGCGCGCCTTGGCAGCGGGCTTGATGTGGCGGCTCGATTATGCGAGAGCCGAAGGCAAGGCTGCTCCAGTGGCGCAGCGCATGTCCGGCAGCGAATTCCTTTTTGCTGTATTGTGCGGCCTGTTGCCGGCCGGTGCGATGGTTTTCTTGCGGCTGATGCCCTGGCAAGCCGTGTTGGCCGGAGCCGCCCCGGCGCTGGTGTCGGTGCTGCATCTGGCGCGCTTGTTTGCGCGCCGCATCGGCGGCTATACGGGCGATTGCCTGGGCGCCGTGCAGCAATTATCCGAGACGGGGTTTTATCTCGGCCTCAGTTCGTGGTATTTTCTCGTCAGTTCCGGGCGCCTTTGACACCAATAATTTTCCTGAATCGGATCAAAAACGCATGCGCCTCTACCTGGTTCGCCATCCTGAACCCGTCGTCAACGCCGACACCTGTTACGGCAGCAGCGACGTCGATGTCCTGCCCGCGCAGCATGAACGCGTGCGCAACTCCCTGCTTTCCATGCTGCCCAAGGATGCCGTGTTGTACTCCAGCCCCTTGCGCCGTTGCGCGGATCTCGCGCGCCGGCTCGCACCGGAACTGGCCTGTGCCGAGGTGATTTTCGATCCCCGTCTGGCCGAGATGCATTTCGGCGATTGGGAATTGCGGCCCTGGAACGATATTCCCAGGCCCGAGGTTGAAGCCTGGGTCAAGGACGTGGTTTCCTATCGCCCTGGCGGTGGCGAAAGCGTGATGCAGATCGCCGAACGCGTGAAAGCCTTTCACGACGAATTGCTGCAACGGACGCATCAGACCGCGGCCATCATTTGCCATGCCGGCACGATACGCATGCTTCTGGGTTGCCAGCGCGGCTTGCCTATCGTGGAAATGGCGCGCTATGCAGCCCAGGTGCGGCATAAGATCGGCTACGGCGAAGTGGTGTTGCTTGATATGTAGCCTCTTCCGCCCATTGCATCTCCATTAGAGGCTTCCAACAGTTTATAATTGTCAAGTTTTGGTGCTCGCCGGCCGTTCGTGCCGGCGGTTAAACGGGAAACACGAAGCTGTTTTGCTGACGTGTGCTGCCCCCGCAACGGTGAACAAGCGCTGCTTATTTTTGTTTCTTTGCAGTGCGTCCTCTTTCAAAACCACTGTGCCGCAGGCATGGGAAGGTAGGACTTCAAGATGTCATGACGACAGCTTGAATTGTCAGCCCGGATACCGGCCAGGATAGGTGGAATTGCCGCGAACGGGGAGTGTCGCGATGCGACTGCGCTGATTTGCCGCCAGGTCAGTTCGGCCCTCGCTGTTTTGCTCCTTCCGATCGTGTATTTCCGTTCATTTCGGCCCACGGGGAAGTCGGCCGGATGCGACTTTATCCGTTTCGAAAACAATATGACATTTCAAGCCTCGAACCTGCGCCCGGCCTTGCGTCTGCTCGCGCTTTGCCTCGCTTTTGCCTCTCCCGCCAGCTTTGCCCAGCAAAGCGCTGGTGCCGACCATCCTGTGCTGGTGACCGCATCGCGCTTCGCTCAGGCGCCTGCCGACGTGCTGGCCGATAACAGCGTGATCACGCCCGACGAGATACGTCAATCGGGGGCGACCGATCTGCTCGATTTGCTGCGGCAAAAGCGCGGACTGGAAATTTCCGCAACGGGCGGCGCGGGCACGACGGCTTCTGTGTTTCTACGCGGTGCAAGCAGCGAGCAGACCGTGGTGCTGGTTGACGGTGTGCGCGTCGGCAACTCGACCATAGGCGGCGCGACCTGGGAAAACATTCCCTTATCGCAAATCGATCGCATCGAAATCGTCTATGGTCCGCTGTCGTCGACGTATGGCGCCGACGCCGTGGGCGGCGTGGTACAGATATTCACAAAAAAGGGCGATGGCGCTTTCAGCCCCTATGTGGGTGTCGGTTTCGGCGGCTACGATACGCGGACGGTCGATGCCGCAGTCTCGGGTTCAGGCGGCGAGCAGAACCGCTTTCATTATTCCCTGAGCGTCGGGCGCGACGAATCCAAGGGTTTTTCCGCCGCCAAACCGGACGCGCCTTTTGGCGCCTACAATCCGGACCGGGACGGCTACAACAAGGAAAGCGCGAGCGGTCAATTCAGCTTCGACCTGGCCAAGGGGCATGAGATCGGCGCCGCCTTCGTACAGAGCGAAAACAAGGCCCAGTTCGACAACGGCCTCAACTACGACGACCACACTGTCGAGCGCCTGAACACGGTGCGCGTTTTCGCCAACGATCAATTCACGCCGAACTGGAACAGCCGCTTGCAATTGTCGCAATCGATGGACTACGCGCTTTCGACCAATGGCCCGAATTGGGAAGCCTATGGCGAAACGCCGACCAATCGCTTCCAGACCACGCAGACCGATCTCAGCTGGCAAAACGATATCCAATTGGCCGGCAACGTATTGCAGTTGCTGGGGGAGAGGCGGGAAGAGAAGGTCGATAGCGATACCAGCGGCGTGCAGGGCAAGCGCGACACCAATGCATTTGCCGCCGCCTACCAGTGGAAGTCCGACAATCAGCTGGCCGTGCTGAGCCTGCGCGACGACGACAGCAATCAGTACGGCTCGCAAACCACGGGCAGTTTTGCCTACGGCTACCGTTTCGCGCCGAACTGGCGCGCCAATGCCAGCTACGGCACGAGCTTCCGCGCTCCGACCTTCAACGAGTTGTACTTTCCCTATTACGGTAGTCCCGATATCAAGCCGGAACACGGCCGCAATACCGAGCTTGGCCTGGTGTACGACAACGGCAGCTCGCGTTTCAACGCCTCGCTGTATCACAACCGCGTGACCGATTTGATCGTGTATGACTCGACCTGCTTCTGCGCCAAAAATGTCGACGATGCGCTGCTCGAAGGGTTGACCCTGGGCGGCAAGAGCAAGTTCGGCGATTTCACAGCCAGTGCCTCGGTCGACTTCCAGGATCCGCACGATGAAACCACACATACCTTGCTGGCACGCCGCGCGCGGCGGCACGGCGGCCTGGGGCTGGACTATGCCCACGGCAAGTATGTGGTCGGGGTGGACGCGGTGATATCGGGCAAACGTTATGACGATCAGGCCAACACCACCGTTCTGGGCGGCTATTCCGTGTGGAACCTGCACGCCGCGATCGACTTCGGTTCGGAGTGGAGCATGGTGGCGCGTTGGAACAACGTCCTGAACAAGGATTATGAATTGGCGTATGGTTACAATACGCCGGGATCGAACCTCTATCTCGGATTGCGCTACGGCTTCAAGTAATTCACCAGGGGAGATACCTATGCCGGCATTCGG
>DASVYZ010000198.1:0-6512 GCA_036391935.1 Burkholderiaceae bacterium
CGGCGATGTTGACAGCACTGATCAAGGCTTGCTTGATTTGCCCGGTCGCTTGCGCCGCGTCATACGCCTGCAGGTCACACTTGATCGCACCGCCCGGGTCGTCGGTCAGGGCAGCGACGTTGGCTCGCGCCGTGGCAACCCAGACCTGAACCGCCTCGTCATAAACTGCCGCCTCATCGAAATATTGCACCAAGCCAACGCTGGCCGTGCCGGGATCATTGAATGCGATATAAGCCAGCTGACGTGCGCGGGCGATCTGCACGCGCGAATCCGCCCCTGCTTTTTCGTAGAACAACAGCGCCTGCTCGAGTTCGCGGTCGCGCGCCTCACGGTCGCCTTGCTCATTCCATGCCGAACTGAGCAGCCATTCGGCATCGCCCGCACCGACATAGTCGCCTCCCTCGAGAAAGGCATCGAGCGCGGCCTGCAACAAGGTACGCGCGCCTTCGATATCGGCAAACAAGGCCTTGATTTCGCCTCGAACAAGCTGGAGCCGCGCCATGGCCGCCGGAAGGCACTGCGCGCCGGCCATGCCCGCTTCGGCACGTTCGGCCAAGGCCAGCGCCCGTGCGCAATCGCGCTGCCGCAAATGCCAGCACAGTTCGACCAGCAGGCCAACCTCAGCCGCTTCCCCGGCCTTCTCCAGTAAGGCCTCGAGTGCAGCCAGATCGTCATCCAGTGCAAACAGATGGAAGCTCATGGGACGATTCTTACATTGCGCCAATATCAAGTCAATCGCCGGAGCCGCCCGCATTCCGCCGGCTGTCCCCCACGGTCCCTCTTATTCGTGCGGAATTTTCACTCTCGCACAGAGGTCGTCTCGTGGTACCCTAATCGAGCTAGATTCCCAGTCAGTACGATAAAACAGATTCATGCAAATCAGAAAAGCAACAGAAGCCGATTTCGTGGCGATGTGGGGGATTTTCCACGCCGTCGTTGCCAGCGGCGATACCTACGTGTTTTCCCCCAATACCAGCCGCGAGGAAGCCCACATTTACTGGCTGGGGCCGGACATTGCCAGTTACGTCGCGGAAATCGACGGCAGCGTGGCCGGTTTCTACAAGCTGGTCCCCAACCAGCGCGATCTTGGCTCGCACGTCGCCAATGCTTCGTTCATGGTCAGCCCTGCGGCACACGGCCAAGGCGTGGGCAAGGCCATGGGCCGGCACTGTCTCCGTGAAGCAAAGAAAGCGGGCTACCTGGCGATGCAATTCAACTTCGTCGTCAGCACCAACGAAGGCGCGGTGGCGCTGTGGAAGAATCTCGGTTTCGCCATCGTCGGCACCTTGCCCAAGGTGTTCAGGCATGCCAGGCTCGGCTATGTCGATGCCTACGTCATGCATCGCTTTCTTGACGATATCGGGGCTGAATAGCAATCCCGACGTTACGGCAGCAAATGCAGGCCGTCCAGGCGCTGCGCGAAGCGGGCATCGCGCAAGTCGTCATTCAGGTTGCCGGGTTTGCCGTCGAGGCAGGCGCCGAGAAACCGTTCGGCCAGTAGCCAATTGAGCCGTTCGTTCGCGGCATTATTGAACATGTGCCCCTTCCCCTTGTAGACGAAGAGAGAAAATGAGGCGGCCTTGCCGGCTTGCTCCAGCTTGCGCGCAAAATCCAGGGTTCCTTCGAGCGGCACGATGGGATCGTCCTCGACTCCGGTCAACAGCAAGGGCACGTTCAGGTGCGCAGCGCTCTCCATGGGGGAGCGTGCCGCGAGCACGGCGCGGTCGGCCTTGTCGTTTGGATCGCCTATCTGCGCAACCAGGTCGCCTTCCATTTCCGGCATGGTGCGCACCCTCTGTTTGACGAATTCCGCCAGGTCCGTCATGCCCGACATGCTGAAGGCGCAGGCGTAGGGATGATTTTCCCGCAGCACCGCCTCGAGCGCGGCATAGCCGCCGTAGCTTCCGCCCATGATGGCGATCCTTTTCGGGTCCGCCAGGCCGTGTCCGATAGCCCAGTGCGCCGCATCGTCGAGATCGTCCTGCATCCTGCCGCCCCACTCGCGCCGCCCAAGCGCCTCGAGAGCGCGTCCGGCCCCATGCGAGCCGCGAAAATTGACCGTCAGCACCATATAGCCATGCGCTGCAAGCCATTGCACGACGGGGTCGGCATGCACGCTGTCGCGCTCACCCGGGCCGCCGTGCACCAGCAACACGGTCTTGCAGCCTGTCCCCGGACACATGTCGGCAGGCATCGTCAGATAGGCGGTCAATGCCACGCCGTCGCGCGCCTTGATGGCCTGCGGCAACTGCGGCAGCACATGCCAGGCCGCGAGATCGTCGCGGCCGAAATACAAGGGCGCGAACTTGCCGTCGCGCCACAAATAGACCGCATCGGCTTGTTCTTTCATTGCGCCTGACAACAGATAAGCAGAGCCGTCGGCGCTACGCGACAACAATTCGAAGCCATCGGTGAAACGCTGGCCCGCCTCGGCCAGAAAGCGCTCATCGGCTTCGCCCATTGCCGTCGTTTGCGGTCGGTCGTACATCGCTGTGTAAAACAGCGGCGCGCCGCTTCGGCGATCGAACAAGATGCTGGCGATGTCGCCGTTGTCGGCGCTGACCGATTTCAACTGCAGGCTGTCCAGATCGTAGCTGGCCAGCGCAACGAAGTCCCGCGCGTCGGCGTCGAGAAAATAGACCTCGTGATGCTCGGCGGAACACGACGCCAGCGCCGTGCCGGCGGCGCGCGATGCCCCGTCGATACGGCGCAAGTCATGCCATTTGCCCTGCAGCTTGACAAGGTAGGACATCGCCGCGCCCCCGGCTTCGCCGTCGAAGCGCAAGCCGAACTGCAGGTCGGGGCAGGCGCCGAAACTGAAAGGAATCACGTCGCCCTCCCGGATCAGCGGCCGCAGGCTGCCTTGGCTCAGGTCGAGTTGAAACAATGATTTCTGCGCCGGCTTCTCGACATCGCGATAGATTGCGATCGGGAATGCCAAATTGTCGCGCGGGCTTGCCGATACGTAGAGCGCCTCCGGTGCGCGCAGGGTTGCCAGCAAGTCCGTCCGCCGGCCCGATTCCATATCGTAAAGGTAGGCCATTTCCAGTCCGGAGCCGCGTCCGCCGGCGCTGACGACCACGCGGTTCGCATCGCGTGCCCATTGCGCGAAATAGATCGCCAGGTTTTCTTCCGGCTTCACCACGTACACGGGATCGCTGCCGTCCGCATGCGAGGCGATGACAGCCATGCGTCCCGCATTACGCTGGACGCGCAGCAGATAGCGACCGTCGGCGCTCAATTGACTGCCGAAATTTGATAAGTGGCCGAAGGTCCTCGGGGTGGGAATCTGGGCGACGGCCTTGCCGGCGCCGAGGCTGCACAAGAGCAGGATTGCAAATAATCGAGACAATATCCTCATCCGTAAACCAACCTCATCTTTAACCTCATTTTGATTGCCAACCCAGGCTGCATAGAGTCGCAGCATGGTCTCGTCACTCACAAAATCCGCAAAAAATCACCTGTCATTTCTGACATGGATTTGTTAAATCGATCAGAATAGAATAAATCATTATGAGGTTGGCGACACGGACAGCATCCGATGATCGTTCGACCATTCGTTGTCGGGCAATTCCAAGGCAACGTCCACCATGGGGCTGTAAAAACATGACACGAGATGAATGCCTGGGCGCCGCGAGTGCCGCATTCGATGGCGCTTTTGCCTGGGCGAAGCGTGGCTATTGGCAAATCAAGATAGAAACAACGCCGCTGCGCACGCTGGTGCTGTCGAAAGATTTCGTGCAAAGAAATATTTTCGAAAACGAAATGCCGGCCGATACTTTTCTCGGCATTCTGAGAAACATCCCTTCCGAGCATTGGTCCGTCGACGAGGAAGGACGCCTGCTCTACCTGATGCGATAATCGATGCATTAAGTTGAGGCGCTGCGTTGCCGCACTGGCTGTGGGAAAAACTCCCTCGCACGCCTTCGGCCTTGTCCATATCGCATAACGGATGGCGCCTATGGCCCGACACCCCTTTCAAGACACAGAATAACTGGTTTTATCTATAATCGAGCAAAAAAACCGGTCGAATCGTCTCATGCGCGTCACTCTCAGGCAATTGCAGATTTTTACGGCCGTCGCCGATTCGGGCAGCACGGCGGCGGCGGCCGATCTGGTCGCGCTGTCGCAGTCGGCGACCAGCGCCAGTTTGAATGAGCTGGAAAGCGTGCTCGGCACGGCTTTGTTCGACCGCGTCGGCAAGCGGCTCGTGCTGAACGACAACGGGCGCGTGCTATTGCCACAGGCGCGCCAAATGCTCGACGCTGCGGCAACCATGGAACGCCAGTTCGACAGTGGCAACCATATCTCGGGGTTGCGGCTCGGAGCCAGCACAACGATAGGCAACTACCTGTTGCCGCGCATCCTGGCGGCCGCCGGCGCCCATCGCGCAGGACTCCATCCCGTCGTCACCATCGCCAATACCGCCGAAATTGCCGCCGCCGTAGCGAATTTCCAACTCGATCTCGGCCTGGTCGAAGGGCCGAGCCATGAAGCGGAGCTGATCGTCGAACCCTGGCTGACGGACGAATTGCTGATTGTCGCCTCGCCGTCACATCCCATCCTCGACGAAGGGCCGCACGCCAGGGTAAAAATGCAGGCCTTGCGCGATACCCCTTGGCTGCTGCGCGAACGCGGTTCGGGCACGCGCGAGACGGTCGAGCATGTATTGCTGCCTCATTTGCATACACTGCGCCCGGGAGGCGAATTCAGCAATGCGGAAGCGATCAAGCATGGCGCCGCAGCCGGCCTGGGGCTGGCCTGCCTTTCACGGCTCGTGGTGCAAGACTTGCTGGCGACAGGCGCCCTCGTCAGCCTCGGAACAGAGTTGCCGCCTCTGAGCCGGCATTTCTTCCTGATCCGGCACCAGCGCAAGGTGTTGTCCGCGCGCCTGGAACACTTTTTGTCGTTGTGCCGGGACTGGCCGGCAGACCGGCCGAAAGATCGGCCGAGAGACAAGGTTGAGGGCTGAGTTTCCGCTTCGAAACCGCCAAGACCGCTACGAAATGCTTGCAAATGGTATTTTCCTTTATGATTAAGCGGTCTATCTGCACCAGGCCCTAGAATGAACCTGAGCACGAGTTCGAGCATGAATTCCAGCAATCCGCAGAGCACGAACACGGTAAATGTGCTGATGGCCGCTGCCATTGTGCTGGCAGTATCGCTGTTGCTCTTCCTCCGGCATGCGAGCAACGAACTGGCAGACGACTACCGTGCCGTCGATCATTCGCACGCGATGATCGGCAAGCTCGAAACCTTGATGAGCCACGTGACCGACGGCGAAACCGGGGAGCGCGGCTTCCTCATCACCGGGTCAGAAGATTACCTGGAGCCGTACCGGAGCTTTCTTTCGCGCATCGACGCGGACTATCGCGACTTGCTGGAGCTGACCGGCGCCGACCCGGAGCAACGCCGGCAGCTTGAACTGCTTTTACCCTTGTTAACGGAGCGCAAGACCCTGCTTGGGCAAACGATAGGCCTGCGACGCTCGCATGGCCTGGCCGACATCGTCCAAGACCCCTCTTTTACCGGCGGCAAGGCCGTACACGATCAGATCCGCGAAGTGGTAGACACCATGATCGCGCGCGAACGCGCGCTGATCCGCCAGCACGACGCCGACGTGACCTCCGCCACGAACATCAGCCGCCATGCGCTGGGCGCCGTCGCGCTGGGCATCGCCTGCCTCGGCATTGCCCTGTTATTCACCAACTGGCGCGGCCGTGCCGAGCGCATGAGGGCCGATGTCGCACTTCAAGCCGAAAAGGTCGAGCGCGAACACCTGCAGACGCAATTGGAGCAGAGCGTGGCCCTGATGAACCGGATGAGCGAGTTGTCCCATGTCGGCGGCTGGGAGTTTTTCCCCGACAGCCGCAAACTGTCGTGGTCGCCGGAAGTCTACCGTATCCATGACGTCGATCCGTCCCAAGCGCTGGATATCGACAAGGCCCTTCCTTTCTATCCGGGCGAAGCGGGGACGCTGATTCAGGCCGCGTTCCAGAATGCGCTCGAGCGCGGCACATCCTGGGATCTCGAGCTGCCTTTCGTCTCGGCCAAAGGCCGGCAACTCTGGGTCCGCAGCATAGGCGCGGCACACCGGCGCGACGGGATCACCTGGAAAATCGACGGCTCGTTCCAGGATATTACGGCACGCAAGCGCGCAGAAGACGCGCTGCACGAAGCCAACAGCCAACTCGCGGTGGAGCGCGACCGTGCGGAAGCGGCAAACAAGGCCAAAAGCCTGTTCCTGGCCAACATGAGCCATGAAATCCGCACACCGATGAATGCCATTCTGGGCATGGTGCAACTGCTGGGCCAGACCGAATTAAGCAGGCGCCAGCTCGACTACGTGGGCAAGACCGAGCGTGCCGCCAGATCGCTGCTCGACATCCTGAACGACATCCTCGATTTTTCCAAGATCGAAGCCGACAAGCTGGAATTGGAGACGCGCGCCTTCTCGCTCGACAAGATGATGCGCGACATCGCGGTGATTCTCTCAAGCAGCCTGGGAAAGA
>DASVYZ010000199.1:0-1588 GCA_036391935.1 Burkholderiaceae bacterium
TTTTGGCGCGGTTTTCCGGCGTCGAAATGTCCGAAGCATAAGCCGAAGCGACCGACATGCTGGCGGCCGACATGCCGCCGATCACGCGGCCGACGAAAAGCATGGGCAGGTTGGGCGCCAGCGCCGTGGCCAGAAAATTCAGGCACATGCCCGCCATCGAATACAGCATCACCGGCCGCCGGCCAAATCTGTCGCTCAACACGCCCAACAGCGGCATGCACAGGAATTGCAGCAAGCCGAACACACTGGCCAGAACGCCATACCATTGCGCCTGCAACTCCTTGGTCGTGACGAATTCGCCGACCAGGAGCGGCAGCGCCGGCACGAGGAGGCCGACGCCGAGCATATCGATGAAGACGCTGACCAGGATGAATTTCAGGCTCGGCGGGCGTGCCGGCGATGTTTGGGCAGGAACGGGGGACTTATCGGCATTGCTCAATGTGACTCTCCAACCAAGGCGACTCTCCAACTACCTGCCCGGCCGGGCTCCGGCAAGGGACAAAAATGCAGGCGACAGTGTAACCCACTGCCGGAATTTCCCGGCGCGAAGGCTCTTAGCCGGTCGGCACAAGGGAAAATCCTTGACTATTGCGTCGCAGCATTTGGTAAAGTTAATACCTGTCAAGTCATTCGTATGGAAGCACATTCTGATGCAAGCAAAAAAAATCTCGATTATTGCGGGGGTTACGCTGGCTGTTCTCGCTGCGGGCGGCGCCATCGCCCTGCACTTCGCGACGCGGGCGCTTCAAACACGCGTACAGAGCGCCCTCGGGCCGAACAGCGAGGTTGCGGAAGTCATCGTGCATTGGTCGAGCATCGAGATGCGCGGTGTGCACGTGCGCGGCCCCGCCGATTGGCCCGCCTCCGAGATCCTGCGCGCGGACAGGATAGTCGTCAGGCCCGATCTGCGCGCCCTGATTTCCGCGCAACTTCATGTCAGCAAGATTGAGGTGGAAAACCCCTATCTCTCCATCCTGCGCGGACGCGACGGCCATGTGCGCCTCTTGCCCGGCATCGTCGAGAACGCGCCCAAGAGCGCCTCACCATCCGTGCCGGCGGCCCATCCGGTCGAGATAGGCGGCGTCGTCATCCATGGGGGTGCGGTGGAATTTTTCGATGCTTCGATCAGGCAGCCGCCCCACATGGTCAGGCTGGAACAGCTCGAAGCCGAAGTCGACGATATTCACGTGCCGAACCAGGCCGGCCACATGCAACTCAAGCTCGACGGCGTTGTGAAAGGTGTGCAAGGCGACGGCAAAGCGGCAATCGAAGGCTGGCTCGACCCCGTTACGCTCGACTCTGACGTCACTACCACGCTGTCGGGAGTCGACTTGATCACTCTGCAGCCCTATCTGATCAAGGCGGCCGAAACCGGCGTCAGGCGCGGCAAGCTCGACATGACGCTGCATTCGAGGGTACAGAACAAGCAACTGCATGCGCCCGGCAGCGTGACCCTGACCGGCCTTGAACTCGACTCGGGCAACGGTGCCATGGCGACCTTCATGGGCGTGCCGCGCCGCGCGGTCGTTTCCTCGCTCAAGGACAAGGGCGGCCGCATCGTGGTTCCCTTCACGCTGGCAGGCAACCT
>DASVYZ010000200.1:0-4924 GCA_036391935.1 Burkholderiaceae bacterium
AGAAAACATCTGCGCCGCAACGATATTTTCGCGAGGAGTGTTAAACCTTTTTGCAACCCGTCGGGATATACGGCCAACAAGAAGGAGGAGCGGTTCCTTCAAGCGCGATTTTTCAATCCAAATCCACTACTGATGGGAGCAAGCCGTGAATAAACTGATATTGGGAACCTCGGTCGCGTTAGGCGCGGCATTATTGACCAGCTGCGGCGGGACGGGCAGCGACAACGCCGGCATGGCCAGCCCCTCGGCCAAGGCCTTGCAGCCGCGTGAGAAGACCACGGTGATGGCAAGCGCCTATGCCAACGTGGTGCAGCAGCTGTATATCTCTTACTTCGGCCGCCCTGCCGATCCGAACGGCCTGACCAACTTCGAACAGCAATTGCTGGCATTGGGGGCGCCGACCAAGATTCAGGATCTGACGACGGCGTACAGCAGCAATGCCGGCATCAAGGCCTTGATCGACACTTTCGGCACGAGCGCGGAATCGAATACGCTTTACGGCTCTGGCGATACCACGTCCTTCGTAAAAGCCATTTTCCAGAACGTGCTCGGACGCCAGCCGCAGCAGGCAGGCCTCGATTTTTGGGTCAATGCCGTCAACGGCGGCAGCGTGACCAAGGGCAATGCCGCTTTGTCCATCATGGCCGGTGCGCTGGAAAATACCACGGCACAGGGTCTGACCGATGCCGCCTTGATTGCCAATCGCGTGACGATTTCGAACAATTTCACCGCCGCGCTTGTTTCGCCCGGCCAGATCAACGCCTATAGCGGATCTTCCGCGGCACAGAGCGCGCGCACCATGCTGGCGACGGTCAACAGCACGACCGACATCAACGGCTTCCAATCGACCATTACGGCTCAAGTCGGCACACTGATCGTGCTGAAGTTCTCGCAAGTTCAGGCCATCGTGCAGCAACGCTGCGTACCCTGCCACTCTGCCACGCCGACCGAACCGGGCTACACCAGCGCACCGCTTGGGTACATGTACGACACGCCGGCTGAGATCGCGCAGTATCAGAATCTGATGTACCAATACGCGGTACAGACCCAGCTCATGCCCTATGGGAATGCCACCGGCATGACGGCGGCCGAGCGCACCACCTTCGGCAACTGGTATCTCTCGGGGGCCTTGCAAACCGCGAGTTCAACGCCGGCACCGACGCCGACGTCTACCCCCGCGCCCACACCGACGCCGACACCCACTCCGACTCCAACCCCGACGCCTGCCCCTGCTCCCACTCCCACGCCGACACCGGTGCTGGGCTGGTAAGCTGGCACGATCATCAATGACACTGCCTTTGCCGACTAAAAGGTGAAGGCAGAGCCGGAGAACGCTTTTGAAATCTGCAGACACGATCAACAACAATACCGCATCCAACAGTGGGGCGCTGGGCGGAGCAATCCTGCTGGCCGCGCTGGCGCTGCCCGGCGTCAGCAAGCCGGCCATGGCGGAAGCGGCGCCCGACCAAGGCGAAATCAGCCTCAAATATCTGAATTATCGCGATTGGCAACCGGACTTCGACCGCATCACCGTGCATTCGCCTTCCGTCGAAGTGTTGGTGCCGGTTGCCGGCGACTGGTCGATCGCGGGCAGCTATGTTTCGGACAGCATATCCGGCGCCACGCCGCTTTATCATTCTTCGATCTCCGGCGCCTCTTCGATGCACGACCATCGCATCGCGCAAGATTTGACCGTGACCCGCTACTTCTCGCAAGGCACGCTGAGCGTGGGAGGCGCACACTCGGGCGAAGACGATTACCAGTCGCGCACCGAATCGGTAAACGGCACCATCTCAACCGAGGGCAAGAACACCACCTTCAATTTCGGCATCGCCTTCGACAACGACGTCTACAACCCGCGCGATCACGCGGTGGAGAATGCGCGCATCCACAAGACCTCGCTGACGGCCGGTGTCACCCAGGTATTGAGCCAGCACGACATTGCCCAGTTCTCGCTGTCGCACACCTCGGAAGAAGGATATCTGAGCGACCCTTACAAGTTCTTCGATTTCAGGCCCGATGAACGTAGCGAAAATATCGTTTCCGTGCGCTGGAACCACTATTTCGACAGTACCGAAGGTACGGCGCGCCTGGGTTACCGCTACTACACCGATACCTGGAAGATCCGCTCGCACACCTTCGATGCCGAATACGTGCAGCCCTTGCCCTATGGTTGGGTCGTGACACCCGATGTGCGGCTCTATACGCAGACTGCGGCTTACTTCTATACGAACCCGGTCTACGATCCCGATATCGGCGCGCCCTACCCTTTGGGCTACGTTTTCGGCAACCTGGTCTCGGAAGACCCGCGTCTGTCGGCCTTCGGCGCCGCGACCTGGGGTTTGAAGATCGAAAAGAAACTGGGCAAGGATTTCAAGCTCAGCTTCAAGCTCGACAATTACGAACAGCGCGGCAATTGGGCGCTCGGCACAGGCAGCCCTGGGCTGGCCACCTTCTATGCCCGTTTTATCGAGGTCGGAATTTCGAAACAATGGTAGCGGTCATGGCACGCCTGATCTGCATGTTGATGTTGCTCTGTGCCGCCGGCAGCGCCGCGGCGCAGGGCGTCACCTTGCCCTGGGGCGTGCCGACCGACTTCATCGCGTGGGAGCAATTCGCCCTGATCACGGCGCCATCCGGCAATCCGCAAGCGGGAAAGGTCGAATTCGAGACCTGGGCCAGCGACGAAGACATTTACGTCAAGAATCCGGCGCAGTGGCCTGCAATCGATACGCCGAAGATACTGCACGTTTCGCCACTGGGTCAGATGCACCTGCTCGGCCGCAAGTCTTCCGAATTCGATCCCGCGCGCTGCAAGAGCCCGCGCGGCTTGCCGGCGCCGCAGGGCAACGGCGCAGCTTCAGGTACGCGCTTTCCGTTCGACGGCTGCATAGGCGAGGAAGTGCGGCGCAACTGGGCGTCATTCCAGTACATCGTCTCCAACGGCCTGGATTCGCATGCCGGCCTGGCGCATGCCCATGCCATTGGCCTGCAAGTGAACCTGCCGGCCGACGCGGTTGAATTCAAGGGCGACTGGGCCAAAGTCGGCGATGTGGCGAAATGGCTGCAGACCGACATCGGCTATGTGCGCCAGCACTATTACACGGCTTACGCTGCCAATGCCTCGGTCCGCACCGAGGTGGCGCTGCTGGCCTTCCATATCAGCTCAAAGCAGATCGCCAATTGGGTCTGGGCCGACTTTGAAGCCGCATCGAATCCGGGACGCTGCGACACCATAGGCTGCCATGACAGCTTCGGCGCCGTCATCCCCAATGTAGCGCCCAACCAGGTTGGCAATCAAGCCTACGCCGGATGCACCAAATCGGCTGCGCTGCAAGCCTTGTTGCGCCAGGCCGGCACGGCCGCCATCTGGAGCAACTATTGCCTCAAGGGATCGCAGGCGACCTTCGTCGACCATAAGGGCAATGTCGTCCTGCTCGGCAATTCCGTCATCGAGCCCTTGAACGCCGGCATTCCCGTTGCACGCTCTTCCTGCATGAGCTGCCACGCCTATGCCTCGTTCGACCAGCGCGGCAACCCCAACCCTTACGCCTTGATCGAACCCTTGAACAGCCCGGTCGGCCTGGTCGACCAGAGCAAGATGGCAGGTTATCTGCCGAATGACTTCATCTGGGGCATCATGCTGCCCGAGATGAAGTAGCCATTACAGGTATTGGGGAATGCGGTCGAGATGGCTGCCGGTATCATGCTTGCGCATCGCCGTGCTGTGTTCCGCATCGGTGCCGTCGAAGAAGGCGGCTTGCTCGGCGAAGATGAATTTCGCGCCGCCGGCTTCGGGAAACAATTCCACCTTAGCCACCGACGAGGAGTGGCGGCGGCCCGGGAGATGCATGACGTAGCTGTAGGCTATACGCTCGTTTTCCACGATTTCGCAATAGCGCGCATCGAAGCGTGTTTCCATGCCGTTGGCCAGCCGCCCCTGCAACAGCTCGTCACTGCCGACACGAAAATCGACTTCCCGCACAATCTGGCCCTGCCTTCGGCCCTGATAAATTATTTTGCCTTGACGGCCGGGTCGGCGAAGGCATTGAAAATAGTCAAGTCAACACTTAACCGATCTGCGACAGTCTGCATTTAATAAAATAGCATCACCGGCTTTGCATTTGCGCCGGATTGGCGTAAATTGTTATCTGAGGACAATAAAAGGACCATCATGTCCGTAACTGCACAACTGGTTTTTGACAAAACACCCAAGGGTCAGGAAGAAATCGCCACGCGCAAGCACGGGCTGCCGTCACGGTTGCGTAGTTTGCTTGTGTTGGTGGACGGCAAGACCAACGTGGAAGGCTTGGTGAAAAAAGTCGCCGGTCTCGGCTTGAACGAAGAAAGCATTGCGGAATTACTGGAGCAGGAATACATTGCGCCGCATGAAGGTGCCGCTTCGATTCAGGCGCCTCCTCCGGCGCAAGCGAAACCGCCGGCCCCGGCTCCCGTAACGTCGGCGCCCGAAGCAAGCCCCGCAACAACGGTATTGCCTGAAGGCGAGACCCAGTTCGAAGCGCTGTACCATTTCTACACCACCACGATCAAAAGCACCTTGGGTTTGCGCGGCTTCGCCATGCAGATGAAGGTCGAACGCTGCGCCAACATCGACGATTTCCGCGCCTTACGGCAAACTTATGTCGAAGCGGTACAGAAATCCAAGGGCGACGAAATGGCTCGCAGCCTGGGCGCGCGCCTCGATCAATTACTCAGTCTCGGCTGATTTCTCAAGATTCCGCTTCCCAGAGACGCTGACTTCAGGTAGCTTCTACCCTGTACGCCAGCAGCCTGCCGGACTTAAGGAAAATCAGCTGCAAAAATGCCTGGCCGGCCCAATTTCACTGTTTTTGGTCAATAGTTCCGCTCGCTATTGACACAAAAATCGGCAAAATCTGTGCTCGCCCAGCCATGTTTTTGCTTC
>DASVYZ010000201.1:0-4509 GCA_036391935.1 Burkholderiaceae bacterium
CGGCGGGGGATGCATACCACTCGCCCCCTTCACCGGGCCATGCGATTCCGTGCGGGCGTACCACCTGCGCCGGGTTCAGGCTCGTCCGTAGGTAAAGTAATCCATGCGCGTCTCGTCGAATGCCAGCGCCTCGGCCAGGCCTTCGTAGAACGATTTGCGATGGCGGTTGACAAAGTCGATGCCGCTCTTGATCTCTTCCATGGCTGCGGGATCGTCCTGGTACTTTTCCAGCGCGTGGAGCAACTGCGGGAAGTGCTCGTTGGCGTCGTGCACCACGTGGTCGTCCAGATATCGCCGCGCCGCCGCCTTGCCGCGCCTGGCTTCTTCCCCGTCTTCCGCCGTGATGCAGAACAATTGCGGAAACAAATGGTCGCGCGACTGTATCGCCGCGCGGTATTCCAGGGGAATGATGTTTTCCAGCGACAGCAGGGCGCCTGCCATGCGCAACATCCCTGCCTCCGCTTCCAGCTCGAGGAAGGCATCCGCGTGCGCACGCGTTTCGTCGAGCAGCGGAAAGTCCGGCGCTTCGGTGTCGATGCCGAGGGCTTTCAGATAAGCCAGTTTCCAGTTGCGATGATTGTGCTCGGCACGCGCCACGCCATCGCTGCCTCGACCCAATTCGTCGTCCGCATTGGCGTCCAGCGCGGCGGCAAGATCGGCATCGCCGCGGCTGCGCGCCGCATCGGCGGTCTTCACCACGAGGCGCACGAAATTGTTCGCCACCACGGCGCGCTGCGCCGCATAGAGCCGGTATTGGCGCGCATTCACCTGCTTGCGCATCAGCGCCAGCACCACGGGATCGTTGCGCACCACCGCCTTGTTTTCGCTGATGACATAGTCCTTCAAACCTGCTGTGCCGCTATTCGGTTGCATGATTGACTCGCTTTCTGTCCGCGCACGGGCCGCCGTGCGGCAAGGCTCTGCCGTCGCCAGGCGCATGCCGTGCGTTGGTTGAGGGAATGGGAGACCGGCTTGAGCGCGCGCTCAGCGGGCGCCCAGGGTATGCCCAGCGTGCACTCAACGCGCTATTCGGCGCGGCTGGGATTTGAGCTTGGGCGGATTCAATTTCAGCACCTTGCCCGCCGGCATCGGCGCGGCGGTATTGGGTGCGCGCGATGCACGCAGTACGGCAGGCTCGGCCGGCGGCGCCATCCGGAACGAAGCGCCCAGCTTGAACACGCTGACGACTTGCGACAGCTTGGCCGCCTGATCCTGCAGCGAACCGGCCGCCGCCGCGGCCTCTTCCACCAGGGCCGCATTCTGCTGCGTCACGTTGTCCATTTCCATGATGGCGCGGTTGACCTGCTCGATGCCGTTCGATTGCTCGCGGCTGGCCGTGGTGATCTCGCTCATGATGGCCGTGACGCGGCCGATGCTGTCGACCACCTCGTCCATGGTGCTGCCGGCGGCATCGACCAGCTTGCTGCCGCGCTCCACCTGTTCCACCGAGCTGCCGATCAAGGCCTTGATTTCCTTGGCCGCCGCCGCCGAACGCTGCGCCAGATTGCGCACCTCGGTCGCCACCACGGCGAAACCGCGCCCCTGCTCGCCGGCGCGCGCGGCTTCGACCGCGGCATTCAGGGCCAGGATATTGGTCTGGAACGAAATGCCGTCGATCACGCCGATGATATCGACGATCTTGCGCGAGGATTCGTCGATGGCGCGCATGGTGTCGACCACTTCGCGCACCACCGCGCCGCTGCGCGCCGCCACTTGCGAAGCGCTCTGCGCCAGGCGGTCCGCCTCATGCGCATTGTCGGCGTTCTGCTTCACGGTGCCGGTCAATTCCTCCATCGACGAAGCCGTCTCTTCGAGCGAGCCGGCCTGCGCCTCCGTGCGCGAGGACAGGTCGAGGTTGCCGGTCGCGATTTCGGATGTGGCCGTGGCGATGGTCTCGGCGCCGCCGCGCACTTCGCCGACGATGCGTTCGAGGCTCTCGTGCATCTCGCGCAAGGCACGCAGCAAATCGCCCGTCTCGTCCTTGCTTGCGACCGCTTCGATATGGTTCGAAAGATCGCCGGCAGCCACGGTCTTGGCGATGGCCACGGCCCGGGCCAGCGGGCGCGTGATGCTGCGCGCGATCAGGATGCTGAACGCGGTCAGGACCGCCACCAGCACGGCGGCACCGAGCGAAAACATGGCGAGCCTGTGCAGGAAGACCGATTCCACCGTATCGACCCAGACGCCGGAGCCGATGATCCAGCCCCAGGGCGCAAACAGCTTGGAATACGACACCTTCGGCAAGGCTTCCTGCTGCCCCGGCTTGGGCCACATATAAGACACGTAGCCCTCGCCTTGCGCCTTGACCACGTTCGCAATTTCAACGAACAGGCGCTTGCCGGCCGGGTCCTTGTTTTCGCTCAAATCCTTGCCCTCCATTTCGGGCTTGATCGGCTGCATCAGCATGCGCAAGCTGGTGTCGAACATGAAGTAGTAATTGCCGTCGCCGAAGCGCATCGCGCGGACGGCTTCCATGGCCTTGGCCTTGGCTTCGTCGGCCGGCATCGCGCCTTTTGCCGCCAGACTCTCGTAATGGGCGACCACGGAGTACGCCGTTTCGATCTGCTGGCGAATCGCATCCTCGCGCTCGGCCATGATCAGGCCACGCTCGGAGAGAAGGAAAGTTGTAGTCAATAACGCGATGCCGACTATGGCTCCCGCGACGAGCAGCCAAAGCTTCCTCGACACGGTAAGAGATAAAAATTTTTTCATGTTCTTCCTCTGTGTTATCGATCGCACAAGACCCGCATCGCGATCAAAATGATGCCTTACGGAAATAATGTAGTCGGTATCTTCCGAAATTACATCCTGCTAGTTCTTACAGGTGGATTTGACAACTCGGGTAGAATTTGCATGGTGGAAACGACATCATGAGGCACGCGATGAACAGCAAGACCCCGGAACACTTCAATGAAATCGGCGCAGGCTTCCTGCCCGGCCTGATCGGCATCGAAGTCAAGCGCATCGAATCGTTGATGGCGAAGACCGAACTTGAAGTGCGCGAGGAATTGCTCGCACCGAACGGCTACCTGCATGCAGGTACCGTGGTTACCCTGGCGGATACAACTTGTGGTTATGGCTGCCTGGCAAGCCTGCCGGAAGGCGCCGTCAATTTCACGACCATCGAATTGAAGAGCAATTTCATGGGCACCGCGCGCAAAGGCCTGCTGGTGTGCGAAGCGCGTGCCGTCCATGCCGGGCGCACGACCCAGGTGTGGGACGCATCGGTATTCCACCGCGCCGACGGACATGACAAGCTGATTGCCGGCTTCCGCTGCACCCAGATGATCCTGTGGCCCAAGCCACAAAGATAAAATACGGTCTCTCCCGCACACATTCCTGCCGATCCAACATCAATATTCACATGAGCCAGCTCGAACAACTCAAGCAATACACCACCATCGTCGCCGACACGGGCGACTTCCAATCGATGAAGTCCTTCGCGCCGCGCGACGCGACAACCAATCCTTCGCTGATCCTGAAGGCGGTGCAAAAGGATGAGTACAAGCCGCTGCTGGAAAAGGCCGTGCGCGAACATGGCAGCAAGAGCACCGGCGACATCATCGATCATTTGTTGATCGATTTCGGCCTGGAAATCCTGAAGCTGATCCCGGGCCGCGTTTCGACCGAAACCGATGCGCGCCTTTCCTTCGACACCGCCGGCACGGTGGAAAAAGGCCGCAAGCTGATCGCCCTGTATGAAGCCGCAGGCGTCAAACGCGAGCGCATCCTGATCAAGATCGCTTCGACCTGGGAAGGCATACGCGCCGCCGAAGTGCTGGAACGCGAAGGCATCCATTGCAACATGACGCTCCTGTTCGCCCTGCCGCAAGCCGCGGCCTGCGCCGAAGCCGGCGCCCGATTGATCTCGCCCTTCGTCGGGCGCATCTACGACTGGTTCAAGAAATCGACCGGCCAGGAATACAACGGCGCCGACGACCCCGGCGTGCAATCGGTCAAGCGCATCTACAACTACTACCGCAAGTTCGGCTACAAGACCGAAGTCATGGGCGCAAGCTTCCGCAACACCGGCCAGATCATCGAGCTGGCCGGCTGCGACTTGCTGACCATCAGCCCGGATCTGCTGCAAAAGCTGGCCGAGTCCGATGCGCCGTTGACGCGCAAGCTTGACGTGGATAGCGCCAAGGAGGCCGACATTGCCAAGCTGAACCTCGATGAGAAGGCGTTCCGGTTGATGTTGAACGACGATGCGATGGGTATGGAAAAGCTGGCCGAAGGTATCAGGCAGTTCTGCGCCGATTCCGTCAAGCTGGAAAAGATGGTTGACGCGTTGCGTTGATTTGGAAAGACTCTCAGGGCGTGACGTGCATCGCTATGCTCACCAACCCTACGTCATTGAAAAATTTTGCTTTCTTAGGAAGGTAAGATCGTTTCCTCAACATTCCCTAACAGGAATTTAAAAATGGACAAGCATAAAGACGCGGAGGATAGTACAAAAAAAGAGAAGCTAGATCAAATGTTCAACATGATAGGGGAAGTCATGCGAGG
>DASVYZ010000202.1:0-1745 GCA_036391935.1 Burkholderiaceae bacterium
CTGTCCGTATGACGGTTTCGTCTCGGCTTGGTTCGCGCTTTCCCTGCCTTGCCGGTACTATTTCCGTGGCGCGATGCAACATTGCCGCGCGGCAGTATGCGCGAACATCCGGCAGGCGCGTTTATTGCGTCCGTCGCCGTGCCATAATGCGTGCCAGCAAGCCCTGGCGCTCCGGCTGGAGCAAGGCATCTTCCACCACCTGCGCCCACTGTTCGGACAATTGCTGGCATGTGGCACGCAATACCGGAGCCAGTGTCGGCAGGCCCGCCAACGCCTTCAAGTGGCGCTCGATGACCGACGCCAATTTGACGCAGACACCGCTTTCCTTGCTCGTGTTGGTAGTGTAATGCGACATCAGGTGCAAGACGGCGGAAACCAGCAATTCCGGGTGGTCGGAGGCACGGCTTGCTTCGAGAAAAATCGGATTGGCGTGATCGGTGGACATCGAAACCTCCTGGCTTGAGTGGGAAGCCCGGCGGCTTCCCCTCCCCCGTTTGAGGAGAGAGGCAGCATCGCCTTGGCTGGCTCATTATAAATGAGAATTATTATCATTTGTAATTGAGATTCGCCAAGGCTCGCCCTCGCTATTTTGGCTTGATGAACTCCACGCGGCGAAAGCGTAGCGCCGACCAATCCTCATCGATGGCAAGCATGCTCACGGAATCGAAGCCGGCCCCGTGTATCACGTCTGGCGCCGCCAATTCCGGTTCAAATGAAACCGGGGCGTTCAAGGCCACGATGTCAGCCCGGTCTTTCAAATTCGTCTTGTCGAACAGGCTGGACACCATGCGCTCTTTGTCCTTTATTTCCCGTCCAGCTCCGCTTCGATTATCGGCGCGACCGCATCACGCAGCAACGCGATCAATTCCGGGTCCATGGCCTTGTAATCGTCGGGAATATCCAGCACAACCACGCGTTTGTGTTCGAGCAGTCGACCGAACGCCGCGGCCAGGCGCGACTTGTGCTTTTGCTCCATCGCGAAAATGATATCGGCCCAGGCGATGTCCTGCGCCGACACGACACGCCGGGCGGCAGCGCTGGTGCCTGCCGAGCGCACGGCCACGCCGGGATGGCGGCGCCAGACGTGTTCCGCCGTGGGACTGCGCCATTGGTTGCGGCTGCAGATGAATAGCAGGTTCAATGTATTCCCTTGGCAAGGGTGAAGTGTAAGAGGTGTAAGGGGCAAGTAAACGATAGCGAATTCGCCCAGTACGGTAGAATGCCGCTTTCGTTTCCGCATGTCCATCATGACGCAATACGGCAAAACCCTGGTTTTCGCTCTCTCGGCCCTGCTGGTGCTGGCGCTGTCGCAATTGAGCAGCTACCTCATCGATGCCCATCTTGCCATAGGCGAAACGCAGGTGCTCGCGCCTTTCCTCTATTTCACCCACGTGCGCAACATGGGCGGCACCTTTGGCGTGCTGCAGGGTCACAGTTATCTGTTCGCCGCCTTGTCGACCGTCTTGATCGGCATATGCAGCGTCGCCTTCGTGCGCAGCAAGCCCACGCATTGGCTGCAAGCCCTGCTGTTCGGTTTCATTATCGGCGGCGGCACGGCCAACGTGGTCGACCGCCTGGTGCGCGGTTCCGTGGTCGATTTCATCAACGTGCAAGGCATTCCGCATTGGCAATACATATTCAATACCGCCGATGTCTTCATCCATCTGGGCATCTGGCCCACCTTGCTGATCAGCTTTTTGCAGGCGCGCAAGGAAAACGCGGGCAATGCACATTAGGCTTCTCGC
>DASVYZ010000203.1:0-4436 GCA_036391935.1 Burkholderiaceae bacterium
GTGCTGCGCTTCGGCAAGCTGCATGCCATCGAAGGACCGGGCCTGTTTTTCATCGTACCCTTCATCGATGAAGTCTCGACCTGGGTCGATCAGCGTATCCAGGTCACCGGTTTCAATGCCGAGGCGGCCCTGACGCGCGACACTGTACCGGCCAATGTCGACGCCATCCTGTTCTGGCAGGTGCACGACGCCAAGCGCGCCGCGCTCGAGATCACCGATTACCGCGATGCTATCCTGCGCGTAGCCCAGACTTCGCTGCGCGAAATGATAGGCTCGTCGCTATTGACCGCGCTGCTGTCGGATCGCAAGGCTTCCGACAAGCTCCTGACCGAGGAGATCGGCCGCAAGACGGCGGAGTGGGGCGTATCGGCATTGTCGGTCGAAATCCGCGACGTGGCCATCCCCGAGCAACTGCAGGATGCCATGAGCCGCCAGGCCCAGGCCGAGCGCGAAAAGGAAGCGCGCGTCATCCTCGGTTCCGCCGAGGTCGAGGTGGCGCAGAAGTTCCGCGAGGCGGCCGACGTCTATGCCAGCAATCCGGCCGCCATGCAATTGCGCGCCATGAACATCATCTATGAAACCACCAAGGAACGCGGCACCACGATCCTGATTCCGACCTCGATGGTCGATAGCATGAATGCCGGAAGCATCATGGGGGTGACGGCAGCCGCCAAGGCGTAGTCATTCCCCTATTGCTTCCGAAATCGCGGCAAACGAATGGTCGTAGCGATAGGGGATGTTCATGTGGCTATCGTCGAACTCTTCGTAGCGGTGGGCGATGCCCTGTGCGCGCAGGCGCTTGCAAAAGATGCGCGCGCCGAATTGCAGGTTGAATTCGTCGGCCACGCCCACGTCGAGGTAGAGCAGTTTCAGCGACTTGAGCGCGCCGGCATGGCGTTCGACCAGCTGCACCGGGTCCCATAGCAGCCAGCGCCGCCAGACCTCGTCCAGCATCTCGGCATCGTATTCGTCGAACGGCAGGTCGAAGCCCGTAGGCGCCGCCGGATTGGGCGAATAGCAGGAGGCCATGGCCGCGGCGTTCTGAATCGTGTGGAACACCGGATTGCGCGGCCGTATCGCGAGCACATTGTCGCAAAACGCCTTCAAGCCGCCGTAGCGTGCCAGGTTGGCCGCCACGGCGACGAAGTCGGGCTTGTAGCACCAGTCGAAATACAGATCGCCGCTATGCGAAGCGGCCAGTCCGAACACTTCCGGGTGGCGCATGGCCTGGATGATCGCCCCGTAGCCGCCCGAGCTCTTGCCCAGGACAGCCCGCTGGGTGCGGTCGGGGCGCGTGCGGAAGCAGGCATCGACGAAGGGCACCAATTCCTCGATAAGATAATCCTCATAGCGCCCGGTGGCGCTCGAATTGATGTACTGGCTGCCGCCCAGCCGCGTGCGGCAATCCGGCATCGCCACGATCATCGGTTGCATGCGGCCGCTGTTGATCAGCCTATCCAGGCGCTGCGGCAGCGTTTCGTCGCCCCAGGTGTCGTTCAGGAGAGCCAGGCCGCGTCCGGTAAAGCCGGCCAGCACGTAAGCGCTCGGGTAGCGTCGTCCGGGATCGCTGTCGTAGCCGGGCGGAAGGTAGACCGGCAACTCGCGCCGCGCCGGGTCGCCCATGGCATTGCCTTGCAATACCGCACTGTCTATCGTCTCGATGACGACGCGTCCGCGTTCCATGTGTTGTTCTCCCGACAATGAGAGAACGATTGTAGTCCAGCAGCCTGTCGGTTAAGGGAAATCGGCTGCAAAAATGACTGGCCGGCCCATATTTCACCGATTTTTTGGTCAATAGCCCCGCTATTGACACAAAAAATCGGTGAAATCTGTGCTCGCCCAGCCATCTTTTCGCTTCGATTCCTCAAGTCCGACAGGCTGCTAGCTTGAGTGCGCCTGGAAGCGGCTGTATCGGTCCATCACCATGGGTACGTATTGCCGTGTCTCGGCATAGGGGGGAATCCGCCCGCCATTCTTCAGCACGGCATTTTCGCCGGCATTGTAGGCTGCCACGGCCAGCCGCAGGTCGCCTTTGAACATGACGATCAAGTCGTGCAGATAGCGCGCGCCCACGGCCAGGTTTTCTTCGGGGGAGTAGAGGTCGTAACTGCCGTAGCGCGCGGCCGTGCCCGGCATCACCTGCATCAAGCCGATTGCGCCCTTGGAAGAGAGCGCCTTGGAGTTGAAGCCGGATTCCACTTCGATCACCGCCTTGAGCAAGGCCGGATGCACGCCGTTGGCCGCTGCCACGCGCCGCACCAGCGGTTCCAGCTCGGTGCGCCGTGCGCGCAGTTCAGCCAGCGACACCGGCCCGCCGCCGGAGCGCGGCCAGAGCGTGCGGCCGTCGAACCTGGCGAAAACCTGGGAACTGCGGTTGACCGGATGGTCCGAATAGATATGGCTCTTGGTTGTGGCGTCGTAGGTGCGATAGATATCCGTGGCCCGCGCGCGTTGCTGGAATAGCAAACAAGCGAGGCCGAGCATGAGCAACTGCGCCGCGATTGCCTGTTTGCCAAATAGGATGGTTCTGATCTGCATGGTGTGACTCCATCCTCAACATCGGCATGTGCCGCGAAAAGTTGAAGACCGAAATCACGATACGACAGAATCCTGATTTCTCAAAAGAATTTTTCACGAAGCTTGGCGATACGACCACAAGAATCCGCCCCATGGCGCGCTTGGCGAGCGATTCTCGATACCACATTGTCAAGCATGGTAAAAATAGGCGAAAGTGTCCGATTTCCGGCACACAAAAACATACTGGTTGCAATATGATGGTGCCGTAGTCCCCTTACCCACGCCGGAGAAGTGCGATGAGTGACCAGGACAAACCGACTGTGTTGATTGTCGACGATACCCCGACCAATCTGGGTGTTGTCGTCGAGTTCCTCGAAGAAAACGGCTTCCGCGTTGTCGTGGCGCAGGATGGCAAGGAAGGCATACAGCGCGCCGTCTTCATCGAGCCCGACCTGATCCTGATGGACGTCATGATGCCTGGCATGGATGGCTTCGAAGCCACGCGCCAGTTGAAGAGCATGATCGCCACGCGCGACATTCCCGTCATCTTCATGACGGCGCTGGCCGATACGGCCAGCAAGCTCGAAGGCTTCAAGGCCGGCGGCGTCGATTACGTGACCAAGCCGCTCGCCATGGAAGAAATGCTGGCGCGCGTCGTCGCCCACGTTGCTCTGCGCACCACCCAGCAGCGCCTGGACCAGCAAAACCAGAAGCTGCAGCAGGAAGCTTCGGTGCGCCAGATAGCCGAGAGTACGTTGCAGGAAGCGCACGACGAATTGAAGAGCGTCTACAAGCGGCTCGAAACCGCCAAGATCCAATTGCTGCATGCCACCAAGATGGCCTCGATCGGGCTTTTGGCCGCCAATGCCGCGCAACAGATCAAGTCGCCGGTGCAAGCCTTGAAGGATCATTTGCGGCAGATGGAACAGTGCATCGCGCGCCAGCGCGAATTGATCGAAGCCCTGGCTGTCACGGCGCCGAACCGCGGCGCCGAACTGACGATGCTTGAGTGCGGCGCGCTGCAGGTGGTGCGCGATTCGCAGCACGACCTCGAACGCATCGAGCAATTCGGCGAGGCGTTCGACGATCTCGCCTGCATAGGCGAAGCCTGCTGGCAAACCGGGCCGGTGACGCGCATGCTCGACAACACGCTGGCGCTGCTGGGAAGAGAAATCGGCGCCAAGGCGGAGGTTGAAAAGGAGTATGCCGACGTGCCCGCCATAGAATGCCGCCCGGCGGACCTGATGCAGGTATTCATGAATCTGTTGCTGAACGCGGCGCAGGCCATTCCCGAACAGGGCAAGATCAAGGTCGCGGTCGGCAGCAGCAATGGCGACGTCTGGGTCAGCATAACCGACAATGGCGTCGGCATCGCCCCCGACAAGCTGGGCCGCATATTCGACCCTTTCTACAGCACCCGCCCCAACGGCACGGGAGCCGGCCTCGGCCTTTCGCTGGCCTTCGCCGCGGTCAAGAAGCACCACGGCAGGATAGAAGTCGAGAGCAAGGAGCGGATGGGCAGTACTTTCCGCGTCTGGCTGCCCGTGCGGCAGCCGATGAATGCCGCGGCGTAGTTTTCAGCTTGCGTCGGGCATTAGAGCCTGTTTATGATCTGTTTGACATGCACGCAGCTCCGCAAACCGGTCGAATGCTAGGCGCAGCGACGCGTCGTAGCGGTGCTACGGCAAGGAGCTGTAACAACGCAAGCGACCGATTTACGGAGGTGCCCGAAGGGTTAGCGGGGGCCGCCCAGGCAAAAGGGCGCATTGCGGCGTTGCGGCGCTTGCTCAGGGGGCCATCCTGTGCGGCGCGCCGCGCCTTGCACCGCATCCCTTTTCGCTCGAACGTGCATGCCAAACAGATCATAAACAGGCTCTGAAAGGAAGAAAGCGATGAACATTCTCTACTACGCGATGATA
>DASVYZ010000204.1:0-2115 GCA_036391935.1 Burkholderiaceae bacterium
ATCTGAGCCGGCAATAGGCACGATGAATGAGTGCGAATCGACATGGGTGATAGGTTCCTGGCGGGCCGTTCACCTTTTCACCAGATCCAAGGAGACATCCATGAGCAACGAAAGCAAATGCCCCTTCCACCATGGCCAGTCCAGCGCCGGTGCGCGTTCGAACCGCGATTGGTGGCCCAATCAATTGAACCTGAAACTGTTGCGCCAGCATTCGGCCAAGAGCAACCCGATGGGCGAGGCGTTCGACTACGCAGAGGAATTCAAGACGCTCGACCTGGCGGCGGTCAAGCGCGACATCAATACCGTCATGACTACCTCGCAAGCCTGGTGGCCGGCCGACTACGGCCACTATGGCCCCTTGTTTATCCGCATGGCCTGGCATAGCGCCGGCACCTATCGCGTCGGCGACGGGCGGGGCGGTGCGGGTGGCGGCAACCAGCGTTTTGCGCCGCTCAACAGCTGGCCCGACAACGTCAACCTTGACAAGGCGCGCCTTTTGCTCTGGCCGGTCAAGCAGAAATATGGCCGCAAGATTTCCTGGGCCGATTTGATGATCCTGGCCGGCAATTGCGCGCTTGAATCGATGGGCTTCAAGACCTTCGGTTTCGGCGGCGGGCGGGAAGACTTGTGGGAAGCGGAAGAAGACATCGACTGGGGGCGGGAAACCAAGTGGCTGGCCGATGAGCGTTACAGCGGCGAGCGCGATCTGGCCAAGCCGCTCGGCGCCGTGCAGATGGGCCTGATCTACGTCAATCCCGAAGGCCCGAACGGCAACCCCGACCCGCTCGCGTCGGCGCGCGACATTCGCGAAACCTTCGCGCGCATGGCGATGAACGATGAAGAAACCGTGGCGCTGATTGCCGGCGGCCATACCTTCGGCAAGGCCCACGGTGCCGGCCCGGCTTCGAACGTCGGCCCGGAGCCGGAAGGTGCGCCGATCGAGCAAATGGGCCTGGGCTGGAAGAGCAGCTTCGGCAGCGGTGTCGGCGGCGATGCGATCTCGAGCGGCCTCGAAGGCGCCTGGACCCCGACGCCGACCAGGTGGGACAACAGCTTTTTCGACACGCTGTTCGGCTACGAATGGGAACTGACCAAGAGCCCGGCCGGTGCGCATCAATGGAAGCCCAAGGGCGGCGCCGGTGCCGGCACGGTGCCCGATGCGCACGATGCTTCCAAGCGCCATGCACCCATGATGCTGACCTCGGACCTGGCCCTGCGCATGGACCCGGCTTACGCCGAAATCTCCAGGCGCTTCCACGCCAACCCGCAGCAATTCGCCGATGCGTTTGCCCGCGCCTGGTATAAGCTCACGCACCGCGACATGGGGCCGCGCGCACGCTATCTCGGTTCCGAAGTGCCGGCCGAGGAATTGAATTGGCAAGACCCGGTGCCGGCGGTCGATCATGAACTGATCGATGACAAGGACATTGCCGCCCTGAAGACCGCGCTTTTGAATTGCGGCTTGTCCGTGGCGCAGCTGGTACAAATGGCCTGGGCGTCGGCCTCAAGCTTCCGCGGTTCCGACAAGCGCGGCGGCGCCAATGGCGCGCGCATCCGGCTTGCGCCGCAAAAGGATTGGGAAGCGAACCAGCCGGCGCAATTGTCCAAGGCGCTCGCTTCATTGGAAAAAGTGCGCGCGGAATTCAATGGCGCACAAAAGACCGGCAAGAAAGTCTCGCTGGCCGATTTGATCGTGCTGGGCGGTTGCGCAGCAGTGGAAAAGGCGGCGCGCAATGCCGGTGAAAACATCACCGTGCCGTTCACGCCGGGCCGCACCGATGCGACGCAGGAGCAAACCGACGTCCAATCGATGGCCTATCTCGAACCGGCGGCCGATGGTTTCCGCAACTACCTGCGCCGTGGCCTCCAGATATCGGCGGAAGAACTCCTGCTCGATCGCGCGCAATTGCTCACGCTGACCGCACCCGAAATGACGGCACTGGTCGGCGGCCTGCGCGTCTTGAATGCCAATACCGGTCAGGCACGGCATGGCGTGCTTACCAGGAAGACGGATACGCTGTCGAACGACTTTTTCGTCAATCTGCTCGATTTCGGCACGACATGGATAGCGACCTCGGATGCGGGCGACGTGTTCGAAGGGCGCGACCGCGCTAC